>CALMMG010000164.1 GCA_937868185.1 uncultured Pseudomonadota bacterium | reverse complement strand
GGGATGGGAGCCTTGCCCCCCTGGTGCTCGAAGGAGAGCGCCTCTATCTGCAACGCTACTGGCTCTATGAGGAGGAGTTGGTCCGGGAGATTCGAAGCAGGGCAACAAACCCTGTCCCGGTGCAGGAGGATCTGCTTGCAACCTGTCTTGCCCAACTCTTCCCCACCACGGCGCAGGATGGTCCGCAACGCGAGGCGTGCAGTCGGATTTTTCGCCAGCGGCTGGGCTTGATCACCGGCGGCCCCGGCACCGGTAAAACCACCCTGGTCACAAAATATCTGGTCCTGCTCCTCCTCTATGCCCAGGCATCGGGAGAACCACCGCCGCGCATCCTGCTCCTTGCCCCCACCGGCAAGGCGGCGGCCCGCCTCACCGAGTCGTTACAGCAAAAAAAAGGAGAAGTGGTTTCGCCTGAGCTCTCTGCCGCCATGCCCAATAAAGCGTCCACCATCCATCGGGCCTTGGGCTATCGGCCGGAGACCCCGACCACCTTCCGCTATAACCGGGAAAACCCCTTGCCTTGCGAGGTTGTGGTGGTCGATGAGGCATCGATGATCGACGTGGCCCTCATGGCCAAACTCTTTGCCGCTGTGGGGCCCACGGCCCGGCTTGTCCTGCTCGGCGACAAGGACCAGCTTGCCTCGGTGGAGGCAGGGTCAATCCTCGGGGATATCTGCGCCGCGGTCATGGACGATGGTGTTGGATTGGCGGATAATCCGCTGGCCCGCTGCGTTGTCCGGCTGACGGAAAGCTTCCGTTACTCTTCCCACGAGGGGATTGGCGCGCTGGCGAAGGCAATCCATGCGGGCAAGGCGGATGAGGTGGTTTCTCTTGCCCAACTTGGCTCAGCGGAGGTTGGTCTTTTGCCGCCTCTATTGCAGGCGGATCCGACCCATCCCCTGGCGGAGATGATCCTGGCCGGGTATCGCCCCTTTCTGGAGGCGAAGGATCCTCTTTCCGCCCTAGAACTGTTTGAACGGTTCCGCATCCTCTGTGCACACCGAACCGGGCCGATGGGGGTCTCGTCTCTGAACCGATATGCGGAAAAGGTTTTAACCCTCCAGGGACTGATCGAGCCCAACACCCCGTGGTACCGGGGAAAACCGGTTCTGATCCAGGCCAACTCCTACCCCTTGCGCCTCTTTAACGGCGAAACCGGCATCCTTTGGGACGCGGAAGAGGGCGAGGGGCTCCAGGCCTATTTCTTTTCGGAAAACAAGGAGGGGGTTCGCTCCTATTCCCTGCGCCAGTTACCTGCGCACGAAACAGCCTTCGCCATGACCATCCACAAGAGCCAAGGATCTGAATTTGACCGGGTTGCTCTGGTTCTGCCCGGAGAGGATTCGGCCCTTTTGAGCAGGGAACTGCTCTACACCGGCATCAGCCGAGCCCGGCAGCAGGTCGCCTTGGTCGGGCGACCCAAGGAGATTGAAGCGGCGGTGGGGAGAAGGGTGGAGCGGGCCTCGGGGCTTGGGGAAAAATTGGCAAATCTCCATGCCTCTTTGCTGTAATGCTGGCTAACCATAACCCGTTGTCTTGAAAGAATAAATTTCTTGTATTGCTCCTTGTTGTCAGGTAGACAGATAACACTCCGACTATTTTTAGCCGAAATTATATAGCCAGCTATATAACACCCCCATGCGGGGTGGATATGTAGCTATTTAAGGAAAAAAATGGCACTAATTTGCCGTTTCGACTAAGTCTAATAGTTAGGAAATGGTTGGAAAATTTCATTTCGAGCTAGCTCGATAATAAATATGTTCGAAAGGAATAATTATGACAGAAGACTCAAATGCATCAACACCATGAATATGCTTTCATAGATGAGTCAGGAGATCCGAGCCTTGAAATAGAAAAGGACGGCGTCTCATCATACTATGTCATTGGAGCAATTCTAATAAGTGGGGATGACAATCTTGCTTTGTGCCGTCAACTGGCCGAAACTGTGCGACAAACCAATTTCGGTGAAGGGGAAATAAAGTCATCTTCGGTTGGAAAAAACATAAAAAGGCGAAGGGTAATCCTTAATGATTTAAGCAAGTTACCTCTTGTGTTTTATGCATTCATTATAGACAAACAAAATATTTATAAAGATTCAGGATTAAAATTCAAAAAATCATACATCAAGTATAGCCATGGCAGACTATACAAAAGATTGTACAAATCATTTTCCAGCTTACATGTAGTTGCGGACGAACATGGTCATCCAGAATTCATGGAAAGCTTCAAGTTGTATTTAAAAAAGAATTACCAGCGAAACCTGTTTGATCACGAAGATTTTTCTTTTGCCAATAGCACCTCCGAAATACTTCTTCAAATAGCAGATTTTTTATCTGGTTCTGTTCAGAGGATTTTTTCCGGCAAAGACCCTCGTGATGTATTCAATGAGTTCTCCGCCATTACTATAATGCTTGAAAAATGGCCCCCATCTGCCGATAGTCTCGGCTTTATGGAAGGCCTTGAGACATCCGAGAAGTTTGACAATATAGTGGCAGAACAAGGAATTATGCATGCACGTTCTTTTATTGATGCACCTTCATCAGTAGACAACGAAGAAATTGAGTCTCAAGTGGAAACAGTTCGATATCTGCTCTACAAATATGAATTAAATCCATATGGTTATGTTTCAACTAAAGAAATATTAAATCATCTTAACCAGACCAGGGAAGCAGAACTTAAAGAGCACCGGTTCAGATCCCATGTAATTGCGCGGTTGAGAAATAATGGTGTCATAATTGCCAGTGGGAGCAACGGTTATAAGTTGCCAAATTGTTCTACAGATATGGACACCTTTGTATCTCTGGTAAACACCCAGACCATCCCATATCTCAAAAGATTATCTTATGCCCGCAGGCAATTGATATTAGCAACTAAGGGTGGTTATGAGATTATTCCAAAAGAGAAATACCCTGATTTACTTAAATGCATTGAATCTATTGAAGAAGAAGATTTCGAACAATAGCGTCAACTTGACCGCGTGAACGTTGGCGGCGCTAACGCGGCAAAATGCATTGGCGCGGTCAGGTTACGCAAAACGTTATGGCCCCCAGAAATGGTATCCCACAATGAATGAATTATTAACTGAAATAGAAAAACTTGAGAAAGACCCTTCGGTTGTAAAGGTTTTCGGAGCAATTATTTATACAGACCGTCATCCACACATCAAAAAAGTTCTAAAAGACGAAGACTACTGGAGTGCTTTAGATAATATATCTGGAACTCGGTGGGCGATATTCTCAGCCCGAGCAGCGAAGGGACACTATAGCATTGAAGGTGGCGGACCTCCTGGGACCTTAGGTATGATGATCCAAGTTTGGAAGGAGCCTAACCAAAACAAGCAACTTGTCGAATATTTAGGGATTTCATCAACTCAAAATCCATATTTTGCAATATTCACAAGGCTTAAAAGTGGAGTAATATTAAAATCTATTATTAAAATCGATGATTCAACTATTGAAAATGCTTATGAAAAAATCAAAATCGTAGTTGAAGACATTACACATGCTATAGAAAAAATAGCCAAAGAAAATATTGAGGATTACGAATCGGTATTTAATGCAATTGATATGTCAGTGTCCAATATTAAAAATTTAGATGCCTTTAAAAAAATATTCGGTTTTTACGAAATTTTTAAAAGAATTAAGCCATAACCAGGCGCATAACTTGACCGCAAGAGGCACGGGGCCCTATTCGGGTCAAAGTACGGTGGGCGGCAAGTTAGCTTAAACGTCACAACAGGCCGATCTCCCCAAGCATCCCCTTGGCTGCAGCAAACAACCCCTCCTTGCCAGCCTCGCTTCTCGCTTCCACATAAAACCGCACCTTGGGCTCGGTGCCGGATGGCCTGATCATCAGCCAGCTGTTGTCTTCGAGAATCATCTTTATGCCGTCGATGGAGATGACCTCGGTGATCTTCTTTGTCTCTCCGCCAATATCGAGCACGGTCCCGACCCCATATTTTTCCAGTCCGGCCAGGGTGTCCAGCAGCGCTTTGCCCTGCTGGCTTACCTCGACCCCGCCCTTGCCCGGGTAGTAGTAGCCGTATTCCGTCTGGATCTCGCTGAGATACTCACCGAGATTTTTCTTGAGGCTGAGCACCATGTCCAGGGCGAGGATCAACCCGATGTAGGCGTCTTTTTCCGGGGTGTGGCCGACCACCGAGATGCCGTCCGACTCTTCAAAACAGACCAGCGCCTTGCCGATGACCGGTTTGAACTCCTTGAAGCCGACCTTCGGCTCAAAGATCTCCTCGTGCACTCCCTTGGCAATGGCGTTGGCAAAATTGCTGGTTGCCACGGTCTTGGCCACCAGGCCGCGCTTGCATTTTTTCTCATGGAGATAATGAAAGGCCATGCCTCCGAAGAGGTTCATGTCGATCTCGACGGTGCCGTCGGTGAAACGGATGCGGTCGGCATCGGGGTCGATGATCACCCCGAGCTTGAGCGGCTCCGGCCGCTGCTGCAGGGTGGTCATCACCTGATGCATGTTGGTGGAGGAGGGCTCGGGTGCGACGCCGCCGAAGGTGGGGTCTGGTTGGTCGCGGAAAAGCAGGAGATGCTCCGAGTCCTTATTGCCGAAGAGCCCGCGCATGTGCACCCGGCTGGCCCCATGGACGCAGTCCACCGCCACCACGCAGTCCTTGGCTGCATGGAATGCGGCGATGATTTCGCTGTAGTTCAGACCGTGACGCGTTGCGCCCCTGGCGATCAGTTCCTGCCAGCAGCCAAGGGCGTCGCATTGCTTGACCAGGGTTGGATTGGGGTTCAGCGTCGGGGTTTTTCCGCTGGCGACGAGCTGCCGGGCGTTTTCCGTGATCCGGTTGGTGATCTCTGAGGCTGCGGGCCCGGCATCGGCGGCATTGAATTTAAAGCCGGCATATTCCAGGGGGTTATGGCTGGGGGTGAGATTGATGGAAAAGGCTGCCTCTAAGATGAGCACCGCGGCGGAAAGGGTGCCGGTGGTCGCCTCGTGGGCGTAGTGGACGGTGATGCCGTTGCTGGTCAACACCTCGATAACCCGCTGAGCCATGAGCTCGCCGCCGAAGCGGTTGTCGAAGCCGAGTACGGCGCCCCGTTGTTGCGCCTCGCTGAAACTGGATACGCCCAAGGAGGCGGCGAGGGTTTTGTCCTGGTCCAGGTTGCGGTACATGGCCACGATACCTTGGGTCACCAGGGAGACAGAGTGCAAGGAGATATCCTTACCGATGATCCCGCGCCAGCCGGAGGTGCCGAAGGAGATCTCTTTGCTCGGGGGATTGGTGTTGGTGCGGATCTCATCCTCCACCAAAACATATGCCCGGGTGATGGCTTCGTTTGCCTGAAGCAACTCCGGTGAGCCAGGAGTTGCACTGTTTTTTAGCCCCACCAGTTTTTTGATGAGGGTGAAATAGTCGCTGTTCGCATGGTTGCCCGGACTGCAATGTTCATGAAAAAGGGACTCGATGTTTTGGCTGATCATGGTGAGACCTTTGTGTGAGCGGGAGGAAAGGAAAGGAACAAAAAAATATCAGCGTAGCTATATTATGATATACTATTTCGTACTTGTGGGGCAATGGGTCAATTTCAGTCAATTTTTTGCCATTTGGTCAGGTTTCGATTGACCCGAAAGGCAAGATTCGCTATACATTGCAGGCGTGATGAGCGTCGCAGAATCATTGTATTTTTTAGTGCGTTCCACGTCCTGAACTTTCAAATAATTAATTAGGGAGCAGAACACAATGGGTAAACATGATGAGGCTTTCATTCTCTGGTTTGATGATATCGGTATCGAGGATGTGCCCCTAGTTGGTGGCAAGAACGCATCTCTGGGTGAAATGCATCAGAAACTTACCTCAAAGGGCGTTGATGTCCCAAACGGTTTTTCCATTACGGCCTATGCCTATCGGCATCTGCTGAAAACCGCCGGTATCGCCCAAGCCATTGAAGATGCCCTGGCCGACCTTGATACCCATGATCTGCGCAATCTGCAGGCTCGTGGGGAGAAAGCGCGTAATATTATCCGCACCGCCGAGTTCCCTGATGATCTGCGCACGGCGATTCTTGATTCATACAAGAAGATGGAAGAGATGTATGGTCCCAGTGTTGACGTGGCCGTGCGTTCTTCCGCCACTGCCGAGGATCTGCCGGATGCCTCCTTCGCTGGCCAGCAGGAAACCTATCTGAATATCCGCGGCCCGGAGCAGCTTATTGATGCCTGCCGCCGCTGTTTTGCCAGCCTTTTCACCGATCGGGCCATTTCTTACCGGCACGACAAGGGGTTCGGCCAGTTTGACGTCTATCTTTCCATCGTGGTGCAAAAGATGGCACGTAGCGACTCCGCCTCTTCCGGCGTTATGTTTTCCATCGATACGGAAAGCGGTTTCGAGGATGCGGTCTTTATCACCGGCGCTTGGGGCTTGGGCGAAACCGTGGTTCAGGGTGCGGTCAATCCCGATGAGTTCTACGTTTTCAAGCCGACCCTCAAAGAGGGCAAGCGTCCCATCGTTGGTAAGACCATCGGCAGCAAAGAAATCAAGATGATCTATGACAACGATCCTAAGACCGAAGAGCCGGTAAAGACGATCAACACTACGCCGGAAGAGCGCGGCATGTATGTGATCAATGACGATGAGATTCTCCAGTTGGCAAAATGGGCCTGTATCATCGAGGATCATTATGGCAAGGGCATGGATATCGAATGGGCCAAGGATGGCGACGGGGTGAACGTCGGCACCGGTAAGCTCTTTATCGTCCAGGCTCGTCCCGAGACGGTGCATTCCCAGGCTTCGAAGGGTTCCATCGAAACCTATAGGCTGAAAGAGAAAGGCAAGGTTTTGGTTGAAGGTTTGGCGGTCGGCACCAAGATCGGCCAGGGCAAGGCCAACGTCATTGCCGCCGTTGTTGATATCCACAGCTTTAAGAAGGGCCAGGTGCTGGTTACCGACATGACCGATCCCGACTGGGAGCCGATCATGAAGATTGCTTCGGCCATTGTCACCAACCGTGGCGGTCGGACCTGTCATGCCGCCATCATCTCCCGTGAGTTGGGAATTCCCTGTGTTATCGGTACCGGCGACGGTTCCAAGAAGATCTCCAACGGCCAGGAGATTACCGTTTCCTCCGCGGAGGGCGAGAAGGGGTTGGTGTATGAGGGGTTGTTGAAATTCGAAATCGATCGGCTCGACCTCTCCAACCTGCCCAAGACCAAAACCAAAATCATGATGAACCTGGCCATTCCGGAGAAGGCTTTCACCGAGTGCCAGATTCCCAATGACGGCGTTGGCCTGGCGAGGGAAGAGTTCGTCATCAACTCCCATATCGGCATTCATCCCTTGGCCCTCTTCAACTACGAAGAGTTGAAGAGCTCTCCGGATCCGGAAAAGCAGGCAGTAGTCAGGGCGATAGACAAGAAGACCACCGCTTATGCGGATAAGAAACAGTTCTTCATCGACAAGGTTGCCGAGGGCGTTGGCCGTATCGCTGCAGGCTTCTATCCTAAGGATGTCATTGTCCGTCTGTCCGATTTCAAGTCCAACGAATACGCGAATCTCACTGGCGGCACCTTTTATGAGCCGCATGAGGAAAATCCCATGATCGGCTGGCGTGGGGCGTCCCGCTATTATGATCCCAAGTATCGGCCTGCTTTCGAGCTGGAGTGCAAGGGGTTGCTCAAGGCCCGTAATGACATGGGACTCACCAACATCAAGCTGATGGTGCCTTTTTGCCGCACCCCTGCGGAAGGCAAGAAGGTTATCCAGGTCATGAAGGAATGCGGTCTGGTTCAGGGGGAAAATGGCCTGGAAGTGTATGTGATGTGCGAGATCCCGTCTAATGTTATCTTGGCCGATGCCTTTGCCGATGTTTTCGATGGCTTCTCCATCGGTTCCAATGATCTGACCCAGCTCACCTACGGCCTTGACCGCGATTCCGGTTTCCTTGCTGGTGTCGCTGATGAGCGGGATGATGCGGTCAAGGAAATGATCAAGATGGTCATTGCCACCGCTAAACGGCGTGGGAAAAAGATCGGCATCTGCGGCCAGGGACCCTCGGATTTCCCTGAGTTTGCCACCTTCCTGGTAGAGTGTGGAATCGACTCAATGAGCCTTATCCCGGATACTGCGGTTAAGACCCGTTTGGCCGTGGCAGCCAAGGAGAAGGAGATGGGGATTAACCCTTAATTTCTCTGAAGTTAGAACTATAAAAAAAAGGGCCCCGCATCATTGCGGGGCCCTTTTTTTATGGTGTTTTACCGAGACTTCCCCTGGTTGCAGGGGAGCTTTTTATTTCAGTGCTTTCAGCCTTTTTTGGGCCATTTCAACCTGTTCGCTTTTGGGGTAATCGGCAAGAAGCTTATTATAAACGATCTTGGCGGTGTCCTTTTCGGCGAGCATTTCAAAGGCTTGCCCCTGTTTATAGAGGGCGGCTGAGGCCTTGTTGCTCTTGGGGTAATCGGCAATCACCTTCTGAAATTCAAGGATGGCTAGTTCGAATTCTTTCTGCTGGTAAAGGCATTCCCCCAACCAGAATCTGGCGTTGGGGGCCAGAGGCGCGGTGCGGTTTTTTTCCAGGTAGCTCGAAAAGGCGTTGTACGCCTCCTTGTATTTATTCGCCTTATAGGCGGCCAGTCCCTTGTTGTAGACGGTGTCGCTGGTGTTTGTCTCTGCGTCCTGGGCTGTCGGTTTATCGGCCCCCGGTTTTGTTTTTTCTTCCGGTTTAGCAGACTCTTCCGACTTCCCTGGTTTTTTCTTGGTTTCTTCCGGTTCAATGGTGCGTGGGCCGCTGGCTATTTCGGCTTTTTTATGCGCTTCTTCCGCAGCCCTGGAGGCGCGGTCCGCACGGTCCGCCGCTTCTTTGGCCCGGTCTTCCTGGATTCGACTGAAGTCACCGGAGACAGAAGCAACCTGAGCATTGACGCCTGTTACCTTGCCACCTAGCTCTGCAATTTGGCTACGCAGTTGTTCAATCTGGCTGTTGGTATTTTGCTTCAAGGAAGCTTGTTCTTCCTGAATTTTTCTTGTCTGAATATTTTTTTCCTCAACCCTTGCTTCTAACTGCAACAGGCGCGACTTGATCTGCTCAAGCTGATTCGCCAGTTCCGCCTGGGAGCCGCGCTGGTTTTTCATGGCGGTGACAGCGTTGTCCATTTCCGCGATTTTTGTATCCGTGGTTCGGAGCCTTAGGTCAAGGCCCCGAACATCTTTTTCCGCGGCACATTGCATGAGCAATGGGGAAAGACACAGGGCGAGGGTAAGATTGGTAAGTGATCGTTTCATGGGCTGTCTCCTGGCTATATGAAAAGCTTACAGGTCTTGGCGTGGGGACCATTGCGGGTTGGATTGTGCGCCCGTGAGATTGAAAAGCGGACGGAGCCCCATGCCGTTTTTAAAGATGGCACATATTTCCTGTTTGTTGTTCCTTTTTCTTGAAAAGACAAGTTGTCGGCCATCCGGCGACCAACTCGGTGATTCATGATCTCCAGCAGTTTGCGTCAACTGGATCGGAGTGCCTCCCTCAGGTTTGATCAACAGGATCTGGGTATTGCCATTAACTCTGCCTGTATAAGCGATATAGTCACCTTTTGGTGACCAGCTCGGCGTGCTGTTTTCATTGCCCAGGTAGGTTATCCGTTGGACGGACTTGGTGGCAACGTCCATGACATAGATTTGCGGGGTGCCGCTGCGGTCGGAAACAAAGGCCAGCCTTTTTCCGTCGGGTGACCAGGTCGGTGATACGTTGACCCCTTCACCATTTGTTAGACGGCGCAATTCGTTGCCGTTGATATCAATGAGATAGATATCCGGGTTGGAGGATTTGCTGAGGGTAACGGCGATAGCGCTACCGTCTGGGGCCCAGGCGGGTGCCATATTAAGACCTTTCTGGCGGGAAATGGCACGGGTAGTTTTGAGGCTATTCAGCGCAGTGATATAGAGATTCGGATTGTTCCGGTGGTACGAGGTATAGGCCAGCCATTTGTTGTCAGGGGAGAATTTAGGGGCAACGGCCAAGTATTCATGCTGGGTTACCTGGCGGATATTATCGCCAAGAACATCGGCAAGCCAGATTTCTTTATGTCCTGTTGCCGTAGAAACAAAGGCGATCTGACTCTGGCTTACCCCGCGTTCTCCGGTGAGTTGGAGGATGACTTCATCGCAGAATTTTTTTATGCTTTCCTGGTGTTGATTGATGGGGGTCTGGTAACGACGACCAAGGATCATGTGCCCTGATTGAATCTCATTGAGGCGTAGTTCCAAGACAAGGCCATTGGCAGTCATCTCATATTGGCCAAGTATCGTAAATTCTGCACCAAGGGTGGGCCAATCGGCGGTCTGGCTGCCACCGTAGGCAGAGGGGTCGATTATATCTATAAACCCGTGAAAGGCCAGGGCTCGCCCCAGGAGGTCAGCCATCTTCTTGCCGCCGTCATGGATGGTGCCTGGTTGTTTTTTGTCGACAAAATACGGAACCGCGATGTTCACCTTGCGGAAATTGGCCGAAGTGATGTCAAGATAAACTATGGCCTTAGCCGTACTGGGAGAAATGAGCAGCAGGGAAAGGCAAAAGAGGAGCATCGCCAACGCGCTACCGACAATGGCGCGGAGCGAGTTGGGATTTTCAGTTGTTTGAGACCCGTTGTTTTTCATGAAAGAATCCATATTAAAAGACTTCTCCTGGTCTGAATTTTAGACCGATTTCCATTTCTGACTGGTTGATACCGATGGGAAATGGCGGTAAGGGGGCAGAGAGTTTCAGCGTTTTTTCAACAAATTGATTAAAGAAAACATTGTCTGATTTTTTCTTGAAAGAGCTTTCAAGCACAACCCCATCGCGCCTAACCCGAATAATGACAATCGCCTCGACGTTTTCTTTCCAATTTTGCAGATCCGGCAGCACCCAGTGTTCTTGGATCTGGTTGTTCACAGCCATAAGGTAACGCCGGAGATTTTCATCGACGGCAATGCCGCCGCTCGGTCCACTGCCTGACCCAGTGCCTGCCTGAGCAGCGGCCGAGGCTGCTCCGGCGGCGGCTTTCCCCGCAGTAGCTTGCTGTCCTGCCATGAGCGCCTTTTTTAAACTGTCAACCGCGCCTTTTGCTTTTTTGTCCGCATCCGCCCTGGCTTTTTCTGCTGCGTCCTTCGCCTGTTTTTCGTTGTTTTCGGCGAGCAGTTTGTCCCGCAACATCTTTACCTTGTCAATGTCTGCCTTGTCCTTCGTTTTTATCGGCTTAAGCGAAATGACGTCTTTGGCGACAGCTTGGGGTTCGGGTGTAGGTTGTGTTTTTTCTGGAGGAGTTGGCTTTGGTGGTACAGGCGGCGCAGCCTTTGCTTGCGGGGGGGCAGCCTGGGGGGTGACAACGGCAGCTTTGCTTGGCGCTGCCGGAGCTGGCCCGCCAAGATCCTCAACGGAAAAAAGATTGACCGTATACACCTCGGGTATTTTTTGCTGGAAGTGTAGAAACCTTGGAGCCAAAAGGCCGAAGAGCAAAAAACACACATGTACGGCAATGGTCAAAAATAGAGATTTCTGCCATTGTTTGTCGGGTAGCTCGGATTTCGGTGGATAAAAAGGCACGGTGTGTATGCTATCTTTTTGGTTTGTCGATTTCGGGCTGGGTTATCATGCCAAGTTTATCAAAACCAACGGCCTTAATGTCAGACATGAGAGAGACCACAAGTCCGTATGGCACTTCCTTGTCTGCCCTGAGCAGGACCGCATCGTTTGTGCCTTTTTTGGCAAGGGCCGCGAGTTCTTGTTTGATTGCGGCCTGGGTGCCTTTGGTATTGTTGAGCAAAAACTCCCCTTTTTTCGTGATCGTTACAATGATGGGAGTCTTTTCCTGTTGCAGGGGCTTGGCGGTTGTTTGAGGCAGATCAATGTCAACGCCCTGGGTCATCATGGGAGCGGTAATCATGAAAATGATCAGCAGCACAAGCATGACGTCCACCAAGGGGGTGACGTTGATATCCGAAACAAGCCGTTTTTTGCAGTTACCGTCTTCGACCGGGCCCATGGTAATTCCTGTAAGTGTTTGTTAGCCCTGGCGGGAGATGAAATCCCGCTCTACGAGGTTTAAGAAATCAACGGAAAAGCTGTGCATCCTGTTTTCAATCTCAGCCATCTGGTTAGAATAATAATTGTAAAAAACAACTGCGGGGATTGCCACGGCAAGACCTGCTGCCGTTACGACCAAGGCCTCGGAGACACCGGGAGCCACAACGGCCAGTGAGGCTGAGCCGCGCATGCCTATTTCGTGAAAGGAAGTCATAATGCCCCAGACCGTACCGAAAAGACCGATAAAGGGTGCGGTGCTACCTGTGGTGGCCAGGAAGGAGAGCGACTTGGAAAGCCGAGAGGACTCGAGATTTTCCGCTTTGCGCAATGCACGTTTTAGGGGTTCCATACCGGCAAGGCGTGTTTCCAGGGTTTCGTCGGCAGCGCTGCGTGATGTGGCGGTGGTTTTGCCAAGTTTCTGCAGTTCATGGTAGCCCGTTCTGAAAATGTTTGCTTCGGGGCAGAGGGTCAGGTTGTTGGCAAACCTGACGGCCTCAGAAAGGTTTTTGCTCTGCCAGAAAGTTTCAAGAAATTCTTCGCTTTCCTCCCCTGCTTTTTTGAACAGGGAAAATTTCTGGAAAACAATGAACCACGAGTAGACAGAGAAGCACAGCAGCAAGGTCATGACAAATTTGACCGTGAGGCCAGCGCCCAAAAACATTGAAATAATATTAAGCTCTCCCACTTGCAGTCGTCCTCTTTAGATTAATTTGGTTGAGACCTGAAACGCAAAGCCCTTAATAAAAAATACACATCGATGAAGCAGCAGGGGCTGATCCTTATCGAGAAAAGGGGAAGTGGTGCGGTGACATTCAAGTGGATTGCGCCCCTGAATATTTCCGCTACTTGTAATTTTTTTTATGAATCTTGTCAATGGGAGTCATTAATGATAACGAGGTTTTTCAAAAAAATATCAGTGAAATATCCAAAGCGGTCCAGCATGAATATTTTTGACATCATTGGGCAAAAAAGGTATTAAATTCCGGTTGAGCATTGTCGGAACGGTGGCTGGCTGTGTTGCCGGCTTTTGCAGCATCTCGTTTCGTTTCCGGACACATTTGCAGGAA
>CALMMG010000163.1 GCA_937868185.1 uncultured Pseudomonadota bacterium | reverse complement strand
ATGGGGGTGAAGAAGGGAAACCCCATGATGTGATCCCAGTGGGTATGGGTCAGAAAGATATCCGTGTTGATCGGCCCTTTCTTGAAATCGTTGGCCATCATGAAATTGCCCAGCTCCCGCAGACCGGAACCGGCATCGATGATAATGAGTCGATTGATTTCCGGGAAACGCAGCTCGATGCAGGCTGTGTTTCCGCCATACTTCATGGTTTTTGGGCCGGGACAGGGTATGGAGCCCCGAACCCCCCAGAATCTGACACGTATGCTCATGATGTCTCCTTGGCGACCTGGAGAAAAATTTGGGCCTTTTCGATTTCTTGTTGCACCGTCAGGTGTAGGTTTGAAAGATCAAGCCATTTCAGCCCGACCTGGGTGAGAAGTTCTGGGATTCTGGACAGGTCCGGATAGCGGTCGCCAGCTGAACCGATGTCAAAGAGATTGGCATAGGTGTTAGCCAGGGCCACCACCCCAACAAGTTGCTGGTTGTCCGGCGAGGCATTTTCCGGGGTGTGGTGGAAGCGGAGCATTTCAGTGAGCGTGAGGTTAAGCTGCCACTTGTCGGCAATCATCTTCCCCGCCCTGCCATGGCCGAAGCCCAGGATCATCTCCTCGGCTCTCGGCAATGGCCCCTGCTCAATGGCGGACAACTCCATAGATTGGCGGTATTCCTCGGCGAAACAGTTGTTCAGCGGGATCTTGCCCAGATCATGGAGCAGTCCAGCCACAAAGAATTCCTCCTGCATCATGCCCGGGATTCCTTTGAGGCTAGCCAGGGCCTTGGCCATTACCCCCACACAGAGGGAGTGGGTCCAAAAGGCATCCATGGACAGCGAACGAAAGGAGTCTTCCCGGCCTATGCTGCCAAGGACGGCGGTGCTCAAGGCCAGATTTTTCACGGTGTTGATCCCGAGCATGATGATCGCCCGGGTAAGGGAGCTGATTTGATTGGGCAGAGAATAATAGGCCGAGTTGATGAGCTTGAGCACCTGCCCGGTCAGGACCGGGTCCAGGGCGATGACCCGGTTCAGGTCGTTGGCCGAGGTGTTGGGGTGATTGCAGACCTCCAGAACCTTGGTCACCGTGGTGGACAGGCTCGGCATCCGCTCGATATATTTTTGGATCAGCGCGAAGCGCTGTTCGTTGGTCAGGGGAGCCCCGGGCATCAGCAGACCTATAATATAGTTTTGACCATAGTAGCTGAGGCTGACCGTGCGGTCAAGGAGGGGTGGTCAACAATCGTGCTTTATCAGAAAATCGCGAACCATTTCGTTCATGATCTCAATTTGTGGTCTGCCGGTTTCATGGACAATAATCCAGACGCAGCGCTGAAAGGCGCGAAAAAGATCACAGTTCACCTGGAGGGTCAACCGTTCGGTTTCCCCAGCAGTATCGGCGGCTGTCTGATCCGAGTCCATGGTCAGCATCCTTCCTCTCTGTTAAAGGCCACCGCCTCGGCATAGGTGATTCCGCCGCCGCCAAAGATATCCAGGGCGCTGCCGATGGTGGCGTCCAAGCGGTTTTGGCCCAGCTCCTTGACCCGATACAGATCGGCCAGATTCTTCACTCCGCCGGCATAGGTGGTGGGGATAGGGCTGAACCGGCCTAGCAGCGCGGTAAGTTCCTCCTCGATTCCGGCGCATTTGCCCTCCACGTCAACGGCGTGGATCAGGAATTCGCAGCAGTGGCCGGCAAAATATGCAAGGGACTGCTCAGATACCGTCACCTGGGTGAATTTCTGCCACCGGTCGGTGACAATATAATAGGCATCCCCTTTTTTTCGGCAGCTCAGATCAAGGACCAGTCTTTCCCTGCCTACGGCCCGAACCAGCTCGTTAAGCCGGTCTTCATGCACCACTCCGTCCTTGAACACCGCCGAGGTGACAATCACCGCGCTTGCCCCCTGATCCAGCCAATGGGCGGCATTGCCTGCCGTAATCCCGCCGCCCAGCTGCAATCCTCCAGGAAAAGCCTGCAAGGCCCCGGTTGCCGCCGCCTCGTTGCCCGGGCCCAGCATGATCACATGGCCGCCGAAAAGCCCGTCATGCCTATACATGGTGGCATAATGGGAGGCTGGCTGATCCGAGGCAAAATTGGTGGTCAGGCTCCCCTGCTGGACATCGGAGAGAGTGGAGCCGACAATCTGCTTTACCCGGCCATGGTGGAGGTCAATGCACGGTCTGAATTTCATGGG
>CALMMG010000162.1 GCA_937868185.1 uncultured Pseudomonadota bacterium | reverse complement strand
TCCCACACCCGTTTCCCCATCGGCATCTCCTTTCCCGCCGGTTCCGGGTTGGTGGCCTTTGCCGCCGCCACCGGTTCCATGCCCCTGGTGATGCCGGAATCGGTGCTGATCCGCTTCACCGGCACGATGCAGCCCGGCATCACCCTGCGGGATCTGGTCAATGCCATCCCCTATGTGGCCATCCAGAAGGGGCTTTTGACTGTTGAGAAGAAGGGCAAAAAGAACCTCTTTGCCGGCACGGTGCTGGAGATCGAGGGGTTGCCGGACTTGGCGGTGGAGCAGGCCTTCGAGCTGGCCGATGCCTCGGCGGAGCGTTCCGCCGCTGCCTGCACCGTGCGGCTCAACCAGGAGCCGGTGGCAGAGTTTCTCCGCTCCAATGTTGAGCTTTTGAAAAATCTGTTGACCCGAGGGTATCAGGACGCTACGGCCATCCGTAAGCGGATCGCTGCCATGGAGGCGTGGTTGGCTGCGCCCGATCTGTTGGCTCCGGATGCGGATGCCGAATACAAGGCGGTGCTGGAGATCGATCTCAACACGATCACCGAACCGGTGCTGGCCTGCCCCAACGACCCGGATGACGTGAAGCTCTTGTCCCAGGTGGCGGGCACCAAGATCGACGAGGTTTTTGTCGGTTCCTGCATGACCAACATCGGCCACTTCCGGGCCCTGGCCAGGATTCTCGATAACCGCCCCCAGGTGGCAGTTTGTCTCTGGGTGGCCCCGCCCACCCGCATGGACGAGGAACAGCTTAAATCCGAGGGGCTGTACAGCATTCTGGCCAAGGCCGGGGCGCGCACTGAGATCCCCGGCTGTTCGCTGTGCATGGGCAACCAGGCGAGAACCCGCGACAAGGCGGTGGTGTTCTCCACCTCCACTCGCAACTTCGACAACCGCATCGGCACTGGCACCAAGGTTTTTCTTGGTTCGGCGGAGCTGGCTGCGGTCTGCGCCGTGTTGGGGAAGATCCCCACTGTGGCGGAATATAAGGAGATTCTTGCCGAGCGGGTTACTCCCATGGCGGACGAGGTGTACCGTTACCTCAACTTCCACCGGATTGAGGGGTATGCGGAGAAAGGCTGGTAGTGTTGCTCTCTTTGCTTTTGGGATGGTAATAATGGGGTGTGATTTAGAGCCATGAGGGTCCCGCCATGTTTGCCGACAAACTGACCCAGCGCCAGTTGTGGCGCTACACGATTCTCCTCCAGCTTTTCTGGGCCGCCATCGTTGGCTGTTCCTTTTTCTGGAACCTGCGGAACGATACCGAGGAGATAACCAAGCTCGCCAGTGTCGAGGCGCAGATCAGTATCGATAAGGATCTTCTCTATCGGCGCTGGGCCGCGCGCTATGGCGGGGTCTATGTGCCGGTCTCGCCGGAAACGCAGCCCAACCCCTATCTTACCCAGATTCCAGAGCGGGATCTCATCACTCCTTCCGGCCGTCAGCTCACGTTGATGAACCCTGCTTACATGACCCGTCAGATCCACGAGATGGCCAAAGGTGAGTATGGGGTGCTGGGGCATATCACCAGCCTCAATCCGATAAACCCCGGAAATGCCCCGGATGCCTGGGAACGTCAGGCTCTGCAGGCCTTTGTCCGAGGGGAGCGCGAGGTCATGGCCAGAACCACCATCGGCGGTGCTCTTTATCTCCGGGTGATGCGCCGACTGGTTGTGGAAAAGGGGTGCCTCAAATGCCATGCCGCGCAAGGGTATAAGGAAGGGGAGATCCGGGGTGGCTTGAGCGCTGCGGTGCCGCTGGCCCCCTATTACGCCGTTGCCAGTGTGCATCGGTGGGAGAACGGCCTTGCCCATGCGCTGATCTGGTTGGTTGGCGCGGCGGTCTTCACCTTCGGTTTTGTTCGCTTCCGCCGGGGGATCGACGCCCAGCAGTGCACCGAACGCGCCTTGGAGCAGGCGGGTCTGGAGTGGGCTGCCGCCATGGACGCCTCGGACGACCCGATCTACCTGCTCGACCGGGGCCGCCGCATTCTCCGCGCCAACCAAGCCTTCGGGCGTTTGGCCGGTCAACCGCCTGAAGGCCTGCTTGGCCAGCATATCGAGGCGGTGATCCATCCGGAAGGCGAAAAGGTGCCTTGCCCCGTCTGTCAGGCCCAGAATGAGCTGCGGGATGCGGTGTTCATCATGGAGGCGGATCATCCTGACAACCCTGCCGGAATCCCTATGGAGATTACAGTGAAGATTGTCCGTGACAAGGGCGGCCAGCCGCTGAGCATCCTTATGACCCTGCACAATCTGGAGCGCGCTCGCCAGGAGATGGAGGAAAAAGCCCAACTGGAGATCCAGCTTCGCCAAGCCCAGAAGATGGAGGCTATCGGCACCTTGGCCGGCGGCATCGCCCATGACTTCAACAATATCCTTTCGCCGATTCTGGGGTACACGGAAATGGCGCTGATGAATATCCCGCCCGATAACTCCGTGGCCGAGGACCTCAAGCAGGTACTCACCGCTGCCAAGCGTGCCAAGGACCTGGTGCGGCAGATTTTGTCCTTCAGCCGGCAGGGCGAGCAGGAGCGGCAGCCGATCCGTCTCCAATTTATTCTGAAAGAGTCCCTGAAGCTGCTGCGCGCCACGATTCCCTCCACCATTACCATTCATGAAGAGATCGATCCTGGCTGCGAGGCGGTGTTGGCTGATCCCACCCAGATCCAGCAGGTGATCATGAATCTCTGCACCAATGCTTACCATGCCATGCGGGAAAAGGGGGGCACCTTGCGCATCGGGTTGCGCTCGGTTGAGCTGAGCGTTGCCGACCTGGCGACGAAAACCGTGCCGGCGCCGGGGCGGTATGTCCAGCTTACGGTGGCCGATACCGGCATCGGCATCCCGCAGGAAATGCAGGAACGGATCTTCGAGCCTTATTTTACCACGAAGAAGAAGGGCGAAGGCACCGGGCTGGGGCTGTCGATGGTCCACGGCATTGTTAAGGGCTTTGGGGGAACGGTTACCGTTTCCAGCGAGCCGACTCGCGGCACTGAGTTTCAGGTCTACCTGCCCGCCCTCGCTGCCGCCCCGGTGGAGGAGACGGTGGCACCCGGCCTGCTGTCGCTGGCCACCGGCAGCGAGCGGGTGCTGGTGGTGGACGATGACGCCCCGATCCTGACCGTTATGCAGCATCTGCTCGGCGGCCTCGGCTACCAGGTTGTGCCCTTTAGCGATTCCGTGGCGGCGCTGGCCGCCTTCCGCGAGCACCCCCATGATTTTGATCTGGTTATCACCGACATGACTATGCCCACGAAGACCGGCGAGGAGGTTGCGCGCGAGGTGCTTGCCCTGCGGCCGGGCATGCCGGTCATCCTCTGCACCGGCTTTAGCGAAAACATGGGGCCGGAAAAGGCCAAGGCGATGGGGGTTCGGCAGTTTCTCATGAAGCCGGTGATCTTAGGGGAATTGGCCCGTGTGGTCCGTGCCGCTTTGGATGGAAAGGGCGTGTAGCGGTTAGTCCCTTTGCCCAGAGCGTGTTTTTTGGGCGCAGCTCTTTTTTGATGCGGAAGACGCGCGTCCATGCTGACTATTGTGCGTTGGCTGGCAGAGCGGCGATCTCCCAAAAAGCCAGGATCTTGGGGTTGCGCAGGTTCTTCTTTACGGTGCAGACCCCCAAGGAAAACGGGGCCAGCTGGGGGGAGACATCGAGCACCGTGATCTGCTCCTGAAGTGGGCTTTTTTCCAGCACCAGCCTGGGCACCACCCCAACCCCGCACCCCAGGCTGACCATGGCGATGATCGCCTCGTTGCCTGCCACCTGGGCGTAGATGCTGGGTAGGATCTTCCGCGCGGCAAACCAGCGGTCCAGCCGTTCGCGGCTCAGTCCCTGTTCGGCCATGATCACCGGAGTTTTGCGCCAGTCAATCTCTTTGCCTTCATAAATTACGGTTTCCGGGAAGTCCAGGGGGGCGATGAAGACCAAGGGCGTTTCGGTGATCTGCCTGAATTCAAGGCCTGTGGGCGGCTTATCCGGCAGGGCGTCGATGATCACCTCCACCTCGCCGTTGCGCAGCCGGGTTAACCCCTGGGCTGCGTCGCCGGTCTGGAGCTTGATCTGCACCTCCGGGCAACCCTTGCGGAACCTACTGAGGATGGAGGGTAGGATGCCGTAGGCCGCAGTGACCGAGCAGTAAAGGGAGATGTCCCCGTGTAGGGTTGTCTGGTCGGCAAGGCTCTCTTTCAGTTCCTGCCAGCGCTCGATGCTTTCTTCGGCATACTGCTGCATGGCCTCGCCTGCCCTGGTCAACCGCACCGAGCGATTGTCTCGGTCAAAGAGGCGTTCCCCCACCTCCGTCTCGATGCGTTGGATGGTGCGGGTCAGGGCCGAGGGCGTCACATGGCAGGCACGGCTGGTTCTGCCGAAGTGCAGCGACTCGGCCAGGTGGCGAAAGAGCTTGATTTCTTCCATGTCCATGTCCATATCTCCAATTGTTGCAGTTCAGGCAACACAATATCGCGAACAAGTCACTTGACGCAACAGAAAATACCACTATGATGGGTTGAAGAGTAAGAAAAGAAAAACATATTTCCAATACGATAAGGAGAACACCATGGGAGAGAATTACTTCAACAGCCTGCCGCTGCGTTTGCAGCTTGAGGAGCTTGGCCAGTGCCGCTTCATGGACTCTTCCGAGTTCAACGGGGTGAAGGCGCTCAAGGGCAAGAAGATCGTCATTGTTGGCTGCGGCGCCCAGGGGCTGCACCAGGGGTTGAACCTTCGCGACAGCGGTCTCGATGTTTCCTACGCCCTGCGTGAGGAGGCGATCAAGAGCAAGCGTCAGTCCTTTAAAAACGCGTCCGAAAACGGTTTCACCGTGGATACCCCTGAGAAGCTGATCCCCAAGGCCGATCTGGTCATCAACCTGACCCCGGACAAGCAGCACACCAAGGTGGTTTCCGCCATCATGCCGCTGATGAAGAAAGGGGCGACCCTCTCCTACTCCCACGGCTTCAACATTGTGGAAGAGGGTATGCAGATCCGCAAGGATCTTACGGTGATCATGGTCGCCCCCAAGTCGCCTGGCACCGAGGTGCGGGAGGAGTACAAGCGCGGCTTCGGCGTCCCCACCCTGATTGCGGTGCATCGCCAGAACGACCCCCAGGGTAAGGGCTGGGATCAGGCCAAGGCCTATGCCTGCGGCACCGGCGGCGATCGGGCCGGCGTACTGGAATCCTCTTTTGTTGCCGAGGTGAAGTCCGACCTGATGGGCGAGCAGACAATCCTCTGCGGCATGCTCCAGGCCGGTTCACTGCTGTGTTACGACAAGATGATCGAAAAGGGTATCGAAAGCGGCTATGCCTCCAAGCTCGTCCAGTACGGCTGGGAGACCATCACCGAGGCGTTGAAGCACGGCGGCATCACCACGATGATGGACCGTCTCTCCAATCCGGCCAAGATCAAGGCGTTCTACCTTGCCGAGGACCTCAAGGAGATCCTGCAGCCGCTCTTTGAGAAGCATATGGACGACATCATGAGCGGCCATTTTTCCAAGACCATGATGGAGGATTGGGCCAAGGACGATAAAAACCTCCTCAAATGGCGGGCTGCCACCGGCAAGAGCGCCTTTGAGAAGTCCACCTCCACCAAGAAAAAGATCAGCGAGCAGGAGTACTTCGACAACGGCATCCTGATGGTGGCCATGGTCAAGGCCGGGGTTGAGCTCGCCTTCGACACCATGGTTTCTGCGGGGATCAAGGAAGAGTCCGCGTACTACGAGTCGCTGCATGAGGTACCGCTCATCGCCAATACCATCGCGCGCAAGAAACTCTACGAGATGAACGTGGTCATCTCCGATACCGCCGAATACGGCTGCTACCTCTTTGCCCACGCTGCCGTGCCTATGTTGGCAAAATTCATGAAGAAGATCGACACCGACGTGATCGGTAATGGTCTGGCGGTGAAGGACAACGGGGTGAGCAATGTTGAGCTGGTGCAGGTCAATGAGGCGATCCGCTACACCGGGGTCGAAGAGATCGGTGCGGAGCTGCGCTCCTACATGGGAGCCATGAAGCCCATTATCTAATCCCAAAGCAAAAATATATCGCCGTAAAGGGGGAGGTCCGCAAGGGCTTCCCCCTTTTTTTTTCTTGCACCCTGGCGGTTTGCGGGGAGCAGGGAATTTTTGTGATCTCAGTGGAACTCCCCATGATAGAATGTTTGAATCAACGGGCGGAAGATTTACGAAAACACCGGACAGATAAGGAGGGCACGACAATAGGGAAACGGAAATGGTTATGCTCTGGCAGAGCCGCAAGTGGTTGCTGGGGCCGAAGGCAAACCAAGAATAAATTGATCCACAAGGGGGAGTCTCATGAAGCTATTTAATCTGTTTGTTAATTTTCTTCTCGTCAGTCTGTTGGTTTCTTTTCTGGGTTGCGCATCGACGTCAAAGCAAGAGGGAACAGGAGAGTATTTTGACGACTCCGTCATTACTACCAAAGTAAAGGCGGAAATTTTCAAAGACGCGTCGCTGAAGTCGAGTGAGATCAATGTCGAAACGTTCAAGGGCGTGGTTCAGTTAAGTGGTTTCGTCAATTCGCCGGCCGACATCAATAGAGCAGTAGCCGTTGCACGTACCGTCAAGGGTGTGACCTCGGTCAAGAATAGCATGCTGGTTAAGCAGCCGAAGAAAAAGGCTGTTGAGGGCTGCTAGGGGTGACCTCGATCAAAAATAACAGCACCGTGAGTAGGCAGTAAAGCGGCTCTGTTTTATGACCAGTCCTACTGCGCTTCCCGGAGGGTTGCTCCGGGAAGCGCAGTAGGACTGGGATAGTTATTTTAAGTCTGTTATGGCGGAGCGTTTCAAGATCCTTCAGGGTCCACGTTACCGGTAGCCTGCGGGCAAGTGTGTCTCTTCAGCCCAGTTGATAACAAAAAGGAACGAAATGAAAACAAACACTGTGCTCGCCATCATGCTCATTGCCATTGGGATTTTGGCCCTTACCTATCAAAGTATCACCTACACGACAAAAGAGCAGGTCATTGATCTCGGTTTTCTCCAGATGACGGCTGAGAAGCAAAAGACGTTTCCGCTCCTGCCGATCGTGGGGATTGTTACATTGGTGGGCGGGATTGTTTTGCTGGTCAGGAGCAGAAAAAATAGCTGATGGTTGTAAATATTCCAACACCGCAGGGGTTGTTATGCGCTCCCATTTTGAAAGAGGTGGAACTATGTGGGGATACGATTGTTGGTCCGGCTGGGGACATGGCATGGGAATCGGCGGGATGGTCATGATGCTGGTGTTCTGGGCGCTGAGTGTTGCAGGCATCGTTATACTTATTGGTTGGCTCAGAAAAAGGGACTTTGCCAGCCGTGGAGAGACGCCGCTGGACATTCTGAAAAAGCGTTATGCCTTGGGCGAAATCGACAAGGAGGAATTTGAGCGGATGAAAAAGGATCTGGACTCATAATCATGGCAGGGAACGGTTCTCCTGAGCTGCCACATGGTGGGATGGCAAATGAGTCGTGGCTGGATTATCACCTGTAATCGTTTTCAACGAGTTATTGATCTCATTCGTAATGTGGCATGGGGGTGCTAGTTTTTAGCCAAAAATAAATGCCTTGACCTAAGTCAAGTACCTTGTGCTACACTTTCTGTATCCTTGATTTGTGTTATTTCCATGAAACAACCACATAGAGGAGGCGAAGAGGATGAAGAAACGAAGAGGGATAGGCTTGGCCATGGTTTGGGGAAGACCTGGCCTGGCGGCAACCAAAACGGCCAAGTCCAGCAAGGGTGTGGCTGAGGCAACCTGTTTTTCCTGGCATGAAGGGGTCAAGGAGCTAAAAAAATGGGATCATTTTTGAGTGGTAAACGGCTGCGGCTGGTCGTCGTGGCCGCTATCTCCGCAACGCTTATTGGTTTCTATCTGTTGCTGGGACCGCCGCACCTGTTGGCCAAGTCCGAAGCCCCGGACTTCTGCGCCGGCTGTCACGTCATGGAGGGTGAGTATACCAATTTCATGCATTCCGGTGCGCACCGTCGAAAAAAATGCGTTGATTGCCACCTGCCCAACGACAATCTGGCCCTGCACTACGTCTGGAAATCCATTGACGGCATGAAAGACGTGCTGTTTTTCCATTCCGGACATGTGCCCGAGCGGATCACGCTGTCTGAGCATGGCGCTCAAGTGGTTAAGGCCAATTGTATCAGGTGCCACAGCCAACTGGTGTCGCAGATGAACACCTCCTCCCGCAACTGCTGGAGCTGTCACCGCCGCATTTCCCATACCGGGACCGGCAGCATTGAAACACTATAATCTCGCCACATCACCCAGGAGAACGAATATGAAGAGAAAAATGCTTGCAACATTCATGACCGCCGCACTGTGCGGCGTTATGACAACCGCCTGTGCGCCGCCAAAACCGGAGCAGGTCAAAGGCGTAACTATTCCGGACGGCACCGTTGACCCGGCGGTCTGGGGCAAGGCCTATCCCGAAGAATATGAAGGCTGGAAAAAGACCGCCGAGGCCACTCCGGTTGGCAAAAGCAAATACAAAAAAGGCAACGATGGCGGGCAAACCTTCGACAAATTGTCTGAATATCCTTTTAATGCGCTGCTCTTCAATGGTTGGGGTTTTGGCGTCGAGTACAATGAACCCCGCGGCCATTACCACATGCTTAAAGACCAACTCGAAGTTGATCCCTCCCGGGTTAAGGCTGGTGGTGCCTGTCTGACCTGTAAGACCCCCTACGCTCCGCAACTGGCTGAAAAACATGGGATGGACTACTTTTCTAAGCCTTACAAGGATGTGCTCAATTTAATCCCCAAAGAACATCAAGAGCTTGGCGTTTCCTGTATCGACTGCCACAACAATAAGGATATGACTCTCAAGCTTTCGCGCGGATTTACTCTGGGTAAAGCGCTTGGCAAGCTGGGGGTCGATGAGACCAAACTGACCAATCAGGACAAGCGGAGTTTGGTGTGCGCCCAGTGTCATGTTACGTACTCGGTCCAAAAGACCGCTGAGATGAAATCGCAGGATGTTATTTTCCCTTGGGATGAAAGCAAGTGGGGTGCGATTTCAATCGAGAATATCATCAAGAAGATCCGCAGCGATAAATCCTATGGCGAGTGGACTCAGAGTGTAACCGGCTTTAAGATGGCGTTTATCCGCCATCCGGAATTCGAGATGTTTTCCAACAACAGCGTGCATTGGATGGCAGGCGTCGCCTGTGCTGATTGCCATATGCCGTACACCAAGGTTGGCAGCAAAAAGATTTCCGATCACCGGATCATGAGCCCGATGAAAAACGACTTCAAGGCCTGCCAGCAATGTCACACCGAGACCCCTGAATGGCTGAAGGGTCAGGTAATCGCCATTCAGGATCGGGCGGCTTCCCAGTTTATCCGTTCCGGTTATGGTTTGGCTCGGGTGGCCAAGCTTTTTGAGCTGACCCACAAGGAGCAGGCCGCAGGCAAGGAGATTGACAAGGAGCTGTACGATCTGGCCAAGGATCACTACGAAGAAGGGTTCTATCGCAACCTCTTCTTCGGCGCTGAAAACTCCCTGGGTTTCCACAACCCCACCGAGGCAATGCGGATTTTGGGCGACGCCACCATGCATGCCGGCGAGGCCGAGGCTCTGTTGCGTCAGGCCCTGACCAAGGCAGGGGTAAACGTGCCGGTCAAGATTGATTTGGAACTGGCCAAGTACACGGACAATCGTGGGGCCAAGAAGCTGATGTTCAAGCCGGAGCAGGAGGTGAAAGATCCGTTCGGATCTAAGTAACGGCTTGTCTGTGCGTGTTGCAGCGACGCGCAGGGGACCAAGAAAAACCTGATGTGCAGCCTCACAATTGTCTGGGGCTGCAGAGGCTCATGGGGAGAACGGGATTGCCCGTTCTCCCTTTTTCTCTCAGCTTGACATTGCCAGTCTTTGTGAAAGGAGGCGACCATGGAAATTGCAAGAGTGGGAAGGAGGAGAAGCGGGTTACTCATTGTCAGCTGCCTGGTGTTGGGGCTTGTTGTCCCTGCCCTGGCCTCGGGGGCGGCCAAGAAACATCCCCGAGAGGCTGCGGGCCAGGAGTGCACCGAATGTCATGCCGACCAGGAGAAAATCTGGGAGGGAGGCAAGCATGGTCTGATGGGGGTGAAATGTGTGGTCTGTCATGGCTCACCCGAGAAAAACTTTGCCCCCAAGCCGGCGCTGACCAGATGCCGGGGATGCCACAGCGACCAGGTGCGGGAAGTAGAAAAGGCGCGTAATCCCAAGGAGCGGACCTGTTCCCGCTGTCATGACCACCATTCTCTCGCTGCTTCCGAGGCGGCAATCAAGCAGCACAGCGGATTCCATCGGCAAGGAGGTGCGCAATGAAGATCACCAGACGGCAGCTCATGAAATATTCCGCCACCATGGCCGCGGCCTCGGCTCTGGGTCTTGATTTTTCCCTGCCCGGCCAGGTACTGGGCGGCACCGAGGCGGACGTGGATCTCTGGACCAAGGGGGTCTGCCGCTATTGCGGGGCCGGGTGCGGGCTCTATGTCGGCTCTAAGGGCGGCAAGGTTACGGCGGTAAAGGGCGATAAGGAGAACTGGAACAAGGGGTTCCTCTGCCTCAAGGGCAATTTCCTGCCCGCGATTATGACTGCGCCCGATCGGGCCAAATACCCGCTCCTGAACAAAAACGGCAAGTTTGTCCGCATCACGTGGAAGGAGGCCATGGACCTTATGGTTGCCAAGTTCGGGGAGGCCTATAAGGCCAACCCCAACTCGGTGGCCTTTTATGGCTCCGGCCAATCTTACACCGAAGAATCCTATGTGATGAACAAGCTCTTCAAGGGGGGCTTGGGTACCAACAACATCGATGGCAACCCCAGGCTCTGCATGGCCTCCGCCGCAGTGGGCTATGTCTCCACCTTTGGCAAGGACGAGCCCATGGGGGCTTACGACGATATTTACCACGCCGATTGTTTTTTCATCGTCGGTTCCAATATGGCCGAGGCGCATCCGGTCATCTTCCGGCTGCTCAATGAGCAGCGCAAGCGCAACGTCAAGATCATCATGCTCGACCCGCGCAAGACCCTGTCGGCCAAGATCGCCGATCTGCACATGAGTTTTACGGCGGGTACAGATTTGGCGATCTTGAACGCCATGGCCCATGTCATTGTCAAAGAGAAGCTTTACAGCACCGAATACCTGGATAAGCATCTGGTCTTCAAGAAGGTGACCGATGTTGGGCCGCCGCCCAAGATCGAGGGCACCACCTGGGACGACTACGTAAAATTCCTCGACGAATACACCCCCGAGGCGGCGGAGAAGATCACCGGCTGCCCGAAGGAGGACATCGTCAAGGCGGCCCGCTGGTTTGCGCAATCCAAGGGCACCGTGAGCTTTTGGTGCATGGGGCTCAACCAGCGGACCCGCGGCGTCTGGGCCAACAATCTGATGCACAATCTCCACCTGCTCACCGGCCAGATCAACCGGCCGGGTGCGACTTCTTTCTCCCTTACCGGCCAGCCCAATGCCTGCGGCGGCGTGCGTGATGGCGGTATGTTGAGCCACCTGCTTCCTTACGGCCGCCTTGTTGCCAACGACAAGGACCGCGAGGAGATGGAAGCATTCTGGGGCGTGCCCAAGGGCCGCATCCAGGCTAAACCGGGATTGACCTCGGTGGAGATGTTCCAGGCCTTTGGCAAGGCTGACATCAAGGCGCTCTGGGTCGCCTGCACCAACCCCGGCCAGAGCCTGCCCAATGTGGATGCCTACCGGAAGGGGATGCGGCGGGACGACACCTTTTTGGTGGTCTCCGAGGCGTATCATCCCACCCGTACCTCGGAGCTGGCCGATCTGGTTCTCCCTGCGGCGCTCTGGGTTGAAAAGGACGGCACCTTCGGCCAGTCGGAAAGGCGCTACCAGTATGTGGCCAAGGTGGTGAATCCACCGGCCGAGGCGAGGCCGGATCTCGAGGTGATGCTCGAATTCAGCCGCAGGCTCCTGACTGCGGTGGGCCGCAAGGATGAGGGGGCCAAGCTCTTCACCCACAAGAACTCCGAGGAGGTTTGGAACGAAATCCGCCACGCCTCCAAGGGCACGGCCTACGATTTCATGGGCATGACCCGGGATCGGCTTAAGGTCGCGCACGGCCTCCAGTGGCCCTGCCCCACCGAGGACCATCCCGGCACCGTTCGCCGCTATACCGCCAAGCACGGCGATATCCTGGTCAAGCAGTTCGACCCCAAGGCTGAGGATGTCTCCTTTTACGGCGCCAAGAAGGACAACAACCGGGCCACGGTCTGGCTGCGGCCACACAAGGGGCCTGCCGAGCCGCCGGATGCGGAATATCCCTTTGCCCTTACCACCGGTCGCCAGATCGAGCACTGGCACACCGGCACCATGACCCTCAACGTGCCGGAGCTGAAGCGTTCCGCCCCGGCTGCCTATGTGGAGATCAATCCCAAGGATGCCACTAAGCTGGGGGTCAAATCCAAGGACAAGGTCCGGCTCACCTCGCGACGCGGCACCATCGTTTTGGAGGCGAAGGTTATCGACATGCCGCGGGAGGGGTTGGTCTTTGTGCCGATGCACTATCCGGATCAGCTCATCAACAGCCTGACCAACGATGCCTTTGATCAGCTCTCCAAGCAGCCGGAGTACAAGATCTGCGCGGTGAAGCTCGAAAAGGCGTAGTGGCGGATCATGGCTGACGCACCCCTCAGACCGCCGGGCGCATTGCCGGAGGAGCAATTCCTCGCCACCTGCATCCGCTGTGGCAAATGCGTCCAGGCGTGCCCCTTCCGGGCCATCGTGCTGGCAGACCTGTTCGACGGTCTCCGGATCATGGGTACTCCCATGGTCCGGCCGCGGCAGGCGCCGTGCTATCTCTGTCTCAAATGCCCGCCGGTCTGCCCTTCCGGGGCATTGCAGCGCAATTTGAAGGAGAAGGAACAGGTCCGCATGGGCACGGCCAGGATCGACACCAAGCGGTGCCTGGCCTGGCAGGGCACCCTCTGTCGGAGCTGCTACGACGACTGCCCGATCTTCGACGGCGCCATCCGCATGGACGATATGCTCCAGCCGGTGGTGGACCAGAAACGCTGCGTTGGTTGCGGCATCTGCGAACGGGTCTGCCCGGCGGAGCCGGCAGCCATCGTGGTGCGGGCGGCCACAGGAAAAAAACGATGAAGCTCACGCCCGTCCGCCGTACCGTGCAGATTTGCTTGCTGCTGCTTCTCTTTGTGGTGCCGCTACTCAACCAGCAGGGCATCACCCTGCTGAGCGGCACCTTGTATTCCTTTGCCATCGGCCCGTTGTGGATTACCGATCCGGCCATTGGCCTGCAAACCATTTTCACCACCCGCACCCTGGATCGGGTCCTGTTGGTGTCGGTGCTCTTACCCGTCGCGCTTGCCTTGGCCTATGGCCGGGTATTCTGCGGCTGGCTCTGCCCGCAGAACAGTCTTTCGGAGCTGGCAGACGCGGTGGCGGGTCGGCTAAAAATTCGGCGCGTTCTCCATCCGGCCCCGACACCCACGGTACGTTTTGTTATGCTCGGGATTATCCTGCTTCTCGCTGCTGTGCTTGGTCTGCCGTTGGTCAGCCTGCTTTCGGCGCCGGGGATTCTCTCGGTGCAGGCGGCCAGGCTGGTGCTGGAAAAAACCGTGGGGGCGGAACTGGCTCTCGTCGGATTTATTGTGGTGGTCGAACTCTTTTTGGTGCGGCGGGCGTGGTGTAACTTTCTCTGCCCGGTGGGTACGGTGTTGGGGTTATTCCGGGTGCGGCGGACCATGAAGGTGGTTTTTTCAGAGGAGGATGGCCGCCACTGTACCCGCTGCCACGCCTGCGCCCAAGCCTGCCAACTTGGACTCGACCCGGTTGGTGGAGGTCTTTACCCCCAGTGCCATAATTGTGGTGCCTGCATCGACGCCTGTAAAATCGATCTGATTCGCAAGCCCCTCTTTTTTCAATTGTAGATCACAGAAATCAAAAAAGGAACGGCGGGCCAAGCCCAACGTTCCTTTTTTATCCAGTTATTGCCCCGCATCATAGCGGTCAGGGCTTGTGCGCATCTGTCCTTACCTGTTTTGTAGGGGCAAGCCTGCCGCTTTCCAGGCGCTGATGCCGCCAGCGAGGTTGTAAATCTCCCCGTAGCCCTTGCCGGAAAAATACTGGCCCACCGCATAGCTGCGTCCGCCCACGGCGCAGATCAGCAGGAGGGGCTTGCCGGTGGGCAGGGTCATCCTTCCCTGGGCGAGTTCGCTGAAAGGCATGAGTTGCGAGCCGGGAATGGACCCCTCGTACAGCTCCTCCGGCGAGCGAACATCCACCAGCACCAGATTCTTGCGGGTCTCGATGAGGGCCTTGGCTTCCTGCGGCGAAAGGGAGCGAAACACCGAGGGCTGGCCGGTGGCCGATGGTGCCTGTTTGTTTTCCGAAGGGGTTTTGTCGCCGCAGGCGACTGCCGCAAGGAACAGGATCAAGAGGGAACAGGCCTGAAGATATCTTTTCATGAAAGTCTCGAATGTATAGAGGGTTATGATTGTGTGCTGATCTGTTCCAGAGCGGTGACAACGGCCTGAATCTCTGCCTCAGTGTTGAAAAACCCGGGGGAAAGGCGCAGGGTGCCCTGGGGAAAGGTGCCGATGCTGCGGTGGGCCGCGGGTGCGCAGTGGAGTCCCCCTCTGGCCATGATCCCGTATTGGCGGTCGAGCTGAAAGGCAAGATCAGACACGCTTCTGCCCGCCATGGTCAGGGAAACGGCCGAGCCTCGGTTGGCGCTGGCCGGTGGTCCATGCACGGTGAGCCCTTTTATCTGGCTCATGCCCTTCAGCAGCAAGCGGGTGAGTCGCTCTTCGTGGCGGCGGATCGTTTCTTGGCCGGTGCTGCGGATAAATTCCAACCCCGCGGCCAACCCGCCGATGCCAAGGGTGTTGGGTGTTCCCGACTCATAACAGTCCGGCATCATCTGCGGTTGTTCTTCCTGTTCCGAATTGCTGCCCGTGCCGCCCATCTTGAGTGGTGGGATCAGGAGTCCTTCCCGGAGCAGAAAACCGCCGGTGCCGGTGGGGCCGAACAACCCCTTGTGTCCGGTAAAGGCGAGAAAATCGATGGACATCCCCTCCATGTCCAGGGGGAAAACCCCAGCGGATTGTGCCGCGTCCACCATCAGCAGTGCTTTGCCCTTGGATTTGCCAATGGCGGTGAGATCGGCTACGGACCCGGTCACATTGGAGACATGATTGATAATGATCAGCCGGGTCTTTGCGTTCAGCTGTTTGGGGAGATCGTCCGGGTCGATCCCGCCGGTGCGGTCAGTGGGCAGAAAATCGAGGCGAATGCCTCGGGTTTTTTCCAGATGGCGCAAGGGGCGCATCACCGAGTTGTGTTCCATGCCCGTGGTCAATACCCGGTCGCCGGGTGCGAGCAGCCCGAAAATACCCAGATTGAGAGCCTCGGTGACATTGCTGGTGAACACCACTCGGCTTGAGTCGGGGCAGCCGAAGAAATCGGCGGTCAGCTCGCGGGCCTCGAAGATCACCCGGCTGGCAGCCAGGGAAAAGCGGTGCGCCGAACGGCCGGGGCTAAGGGAAATCTCCCGGATCAGCCGGTGCATGGCCTCCGCCACTTCCGGGGGCTTGGGAAAGGAGGTGGCGGCGTTATCGAAATAGATGGGGGAAGATAATTCGGGCATAATGTGGATGGGACGCCTTCAGTAAGGGCTGACCACCTTGTGGGCCTGGGTCATGGCGTCCATGATTTCGAACATGTTGGTGGTCTGACCCACCAGCAGGGTGTCTTTGAGGTTGAGAAAATCCAGACAAGTGCCGCAGGAGTAAATTTCCACCCCCAGAGCGGCCAGCTCCCGGAGCGGTGCGATCAGGTCGGATTCGGTGGCGGTGATTTTCACCCCGGTATTGTAAAAGAAGATCTTGGCGGGCAAGGGGCTGAGGTGCTTGAGGGTCTTGACATAGGCTCGCATGAGGACTCCGCCCAGCGCATCGTTGCCCCTCCCCATGGTGTCGGCGGGGATGACGTAGACCAGGCCGGTGGCGGGCAGGTCGCAGCGATAGTCTTCCGGGGCCAGAGCTTTGGCGGTATCCCCATGCGGACCCTTGCTGATCGTGATGTGGCGGGTGTCTCCGGAGGCGCGGATTTCCACAGCGCACCCTTGGCTTTTGCCGAAACGTTCCAGATTGCTTTGTGCTGCCTCGTTGTCAACCAGCACTTCCACTGCGCCGTGTGTCAGGGAATCGAGCAACTCTTTGGCTCTGATCACAGGTTGCGGGCAGGCCAGACCCCTGCAGTCGAGTACGGTATTCATATTCTGTCCTGCTTCTAGTCGTTAAAGCTTATCTGGCTCACTAGATCGAGAATGATCTCTTGGGCTTTCGGATCGAGTTTTGGCGCGGCAAAGCCCGTGTCGTAAAAATCCGGGTTGACATCGTTGGAGCTCCACATGCTCTGCGCTTCGAAATAGAGGTCTTTTTGCGAAAAATATCCCTCTGGCAGCATCATCCGCAGCCTGTAGGTCCGGTTGGTGGGAATCCGTTGTTTGCTCACCAGTTTGAGGCCGGTGGTGGTCAGATCTACGAGATGTCCCAGAAGTTCGTTGGCGTCATCATCGTAGACTTCAAGGTAGTACACAAGGTGTCTGCGCTTCAGCGCCCGGGTCTCGTCTGTCATGATGTCCTCTCCTGTTGGCCGTTTGCTCAACGGGCTGACTTGGCAATGCCATCCAGCATGAAGGCAATAACGGCCTCGGGTCCCATGCTGGAAGAATCAACAATAATCGCGTCATCGGCTGGTTTGAGCGGCGCAAGCTCGCGCCTGGAATCATCATAGTCACGTTTGCTGATCTGGTCCAGAATTTCCTGATAGTCAACACTCTGGCCTTTTTCTGCCAGCTGCTTCTGGCGGCGGCGGGCCCGCTCTTCAGCCGAGGCGTTGAGAAAAAACTTACAGGGTGCCGAGGGGAAAACCACGGTGCCCATGTCTCTGCCTTCGGCGACAATTCCACCCTTTTCTCCCAGCTGCCTTTGCAGGGCGGTGAGCTTTTCCCGCACCAGCGGGTTGGCGGAAACCCGCGAGGCGACCAACCCCATCTCCGGCGTGCGGATGGCCTGGGAAACGTCCTCGCCATTGAGTAGCACCTGGACATCGTCATCGCCGTTTGGGACCAGGGTCAGCTCGAGTGTGGCCAGGCATTTGGCAAGGGCTGGCGTGTCGGCCAGATCAATGGATTGCCGTTCCAGCGCCAAGCCCACCGCCCGGTACATGGCGCCGGTGTCCAGATAGGTAAAGTGGAGCTTGGCGGCTAATCCCCGGCTGATCGTGCTTTTTCCGGCGCCCGAGGGGCCGTCGATGGTGACGATGGCCTTGGGATCAAGCACGGTCCACCTCGCCAAGCGCTACGGTCAGGGCTTTGATGAAGCGCTGGTTTTCCGCGGGCAGACCTACGGTGATCCGGATATAGGTCGGGTAGCCGTAGGCGTTCATGGGGCGGACGATGACCCCCTGATGGAGCAAGGCCTCATACAGTTTTTTGCCGTCGCATTTTACGTCGATGAGAAAAAAATTGGTCTGGGAGGGAAAGGCGTGGCAGCCGAGTTTTTCCACCTCGCTGCTCAACCAGGCGATGCCCTCCCGGGTGAAGGCGATGGTTTTTTCGTAATGTTCATCGTCACCCAGGGCGGCCAGGGCGCCTGCCTGGGCTGGGAGATTGACGTTGAACGGCTGCCGGACCCGGTGCAGATAGTCGGCGATATCGGCATGCATCAGGCCGTAGCCTACCCTTAAGCCCGCCAGGCCGTAAGCCTTGGAAAAGGTGCGCAGGGCCACCACCGGTACCCGGTGCTTGAGATAGTCCCTGGCATCGATCCGCAGACCCGGCTCGACAAAATCCACATACGCCTCGTCGAGGGCGACGATCACCTGATCGGGCACCTTGTCGAGAAAGGCTCCAAAAGCCGCGTTGCTGAACACCGTACCGCAGGGGTTGTTGGGGTTGTCGAGAAAGATGAGTCGGGTTTTCTCCGTGATCTGGTCGGCGATACCGTCCAGGTCATGGTGCATGTCGACCAGGGGCACCACCCGGTTGACACCGCCTTGGGCCTGGACCGCCTTCTGATAGACGAGAAAGGTGGGCTGGCTGGTAATCACCTCTTCACCCGGAGCGAGAAAGGCCGCGATCAGCAGCTGGATTACCTCGTTGGAGCCGTTGCCAAAGACCAGCTGGTTCGGGGCCACGCCGATTTTTTCCGCCAAAGCCTGGGCCAGGTAGTAGCAACTACCATCGGGGTAGCGGTGCAGATTTTTCAGGCTGTCGGCCACGGCGGCCACCGCCTTGGGTGACGGACCCAGGGAGTTTTCGTTGGAGGCCAGCTTGATGGAGCCGGTGATGCCGTACTCGCGTTCCAGCTCTTCCAGGGGCTTGCCCGGCGGATAGGGGATGAGGCTTGCGATGTTGTCGCGAACAGGGAGTTTCATGGGCTTAAATCCTCACAAAAGACAGGGCCATGCAATCCACAAACCTCGCAAATGTTTTCGCGATCCCGTCGTGTGGGCTGCGGCTATTTTTTCTATAGATTCGGCTTGGTTCCAGCCAGATCGAGCCGTTGTTCCAGGGCATAACCGGCCTGGAAGATTTTTTCCTCTCCAAAATGGCTGGCCTGGAGCTGGAGACCGATGGGTAAGCCGCTGCGGCTTGTTCCACAGGGCACCGACATGCCGGGTAAACCGGCTAGGTTGGTGCAAATCGTAAGGATATCGGAGAGATAAACGCTTAATGGGTCGTCATTTTTTTCGCCGATCTTCCAGGCCGGCGCTGGCGTAACCGGGGAGACCAGCAGGTCGCATTGGCTGAAGGCCTTGGCGTAATCCTGGACGATCAGGGTGCGGACCTGGGAGGCCTTTTTGTAGTAGGCATCGTAGTAACCGGAGGAGAGGGCGTAGGTGCCGATGATGATCCTTCGTTTCACCTCCTCGCCAAAGCCCTGGGAGCGGCTGTGGCGGTACATCTCCAGGAGTTCGTGCTGGTCATGGTCGCGGAAGCCGTACTTGACCCCGTCGTAGCGGGCGAGATTGGAGCTGGCCTCGGCTGGGGCGATGATGTAGTAGGCTGCCACCCCGTATTCGGTGTGGGGCAGGGAGATTTCCACGGTTTTGGCCCCGGCTTCCTCAAGCAAAGCGATCCCTTTGCGCACTGCCTGCTCCACCTCCGGGTCAAGACCTGCGCCAAAGTATTCCTTGGGGATGCCGATGGTGAGGCCCTTGCAATCCGGGACAAGGGCGCCGATGTAATCCGGCACTGGCTGGTTGACCGAGGTGGAATCCCGTGGGTCGTAGCCGCTGATGGCCTTGAGCATGATGGCGGCATCGCGCACATCCTTGGCAAGCGGGCCGACCTGATCCAAGGACGAGGCATAGGCCAACAGGCCGAAGCGGGAGACTCGACCGTAGGTGGGTTTGATCCCGACGATTCCGCAGTGGGAGGCGGGTTGGCGGATGGAGCCGCCGGTATCCGAGCCCAGGGAGGCGATGCATTCGTCCGCCGCCACCGAGGCTGCCGAGCCCCCGCTGGAGCCGCCGCAGACATGGGCGAGGTTCCAGGGATTTTTTGGCACCCCATAAGCGCAGTTTTCATTGGCCGAGCCCATGGCGAACTCATCCATGCTCACCTTGCCGAGGATCACTGCGCCCTCACCCCGCAGTTTTTCCACCACCGTGGCGTCGTAGGGCGGGATGAAGGGCTCGAGGATCTTGGAGCCGGCCGTGGTGCGCAACCCTTTGGTGCAGAGGACATCCTTGATGGAGAGCGGAATGCCGCAGAGGCTGCCGCCTTCGCCCCGCTGGCGTTGTGCATCCGCCGCCTCTGCCTGGGCCAGGGCCCCGCTGTGATCGAGGGTGATGTAGGCGTTGACCTTGGGCTCCACGGCGTCGATCCGGTCGAGCACCGAACGGGTCAGCTCCAAGGAGGAGATTTCCCCGGAGGCAAGGAGATTCTGCAAGGCATGAATGGTTAAGGCGTGGAGTTCCATAATGTACCGTACCGCCGCTGATTTTCTAAGATGTCTGCCACCAGCACTGGGAGCGCCAATAAAAACGGACCTCGGAAAGGAGGTCCGTACGGGCAGGCTACGTGGCCCTGGTCACAGAGATTAAAGCTCCTAAATAACCCTGGGCACCACGAAGGCCTCGCCGTTCTGCAACGGGCCGTTGGCCAACGCTTCCTGCTGGGGCAGGGATTCCCTGGTCTCATCTTCACGGAAGGCATTATGGATATCCAGGGCATGGGTCGTGGGTTGAATGCCGGTGGTATCCAGCTCGCCCAGTTTTTCCACATAGCTTAGAATGCCATCCAGCTGCAGGGTGGTTTTTTCCACCTCTGTCTCTGACAGCGAAAGCCTCGCCAGTTTGGCGACATATCGTACTTCTTCCGGGGTGATTTTCATGCCTTGTTTTGTAACGCATTCAGTCGGGCAAGTCAATCCCTGATGGTCTCGTAACAGGGAACGATGACACTGGTCCGCAACATGAATTTAAAGAAGCCAAAGTGACCACTGTTGTCATTGTGGTTATTTGCGATTTCAGCAATTGTGTTGCGGGGCTTGGCCATTTTAAAGCCGGGTGGAGAGGGGTCAGCTTGCGCCTATTTTTGCCTGGCTTTCGAGAACCTCAACAAAGACTCGCACCACCTCCGGATCAAACTGGCTCCCGGTGCAGCGGTGCAGCTCGGCAATGGCATCTTTGAGTTCCATGTTCTGCCTGTAGCTGCGCTTGGAGGTCATGGCGTCATAGCTGTCCGCCACGGTGATGATCTTGGTTAACAGGTTCAGCTCATCGCCGCCCAGACCGTCCGGGTAGCCCCTGCCATCCATGCGTTCATGGTGGTGGCGGACGATAAAGATTTCTTGTTGCATGAAAGCCAAGGGCGTGATGATGTTGGCCCCGATCTCCGGATGTTTTTTCATGAGGATCCATTCTTCATCGGTGAGTGGTCCGGGTTTTCGGATATAGCTGACATCCACCACCAGCTTGCCGATGTCGTGGACCTTGCAGGCCCGCTCCAGCACGGTCAGATCCTCCGCGCCCAAGTGCAGGGCACGGCCGATGTTCATGGCAAGGAAGGTGACCCGGGTGGTGTGCCCTGCGGTGTACATGTCTTTTTCTTCCAGGGCGGTCTGCAGGGTGAGCATGGTGTTTAAGGCGGAGACTTCGAGATTCTCGTTATACTCTTCCAGTTGGCGGTTTTTTTCCGCCAATTCTCTGGTCTTGTTGCGCACCTCGGTTTCCAGGTTTTCCTTGTAGGCCTTCTCCTGAACGACGTACATCCGTTTTTCAATGGCCCGCTTGACCTTGATGTTGAAGATGTCCAGATCTTCGATGGGCTTGGGGATGAAGTCGTAGGCTCCCAGGTTGATGGCCTTGACCGCGTACTCCATGGAACCCGCGCCGGTGAGAAAGATCACCGGAATCCCGTAATTGCGGTCGTTGATCAGCTTGAGGGTTTCAAAGCCATCCAGACCAGGCATGTTGATGTCGAGGATGATGAGGTCGAAATCCGCGTTCAGGGCGGCGAGGGCCTCTTCGCCGCTGGCGCAAGGCACAACCGTGTGGCCGAACATGGAGAGGATTTTGTAGACAGCCTCCCGAACCAGAGTGTCGTCGTCCGCGATGAGAATCTTTGCCTGTGCCATGATGAAGTTCCTTAAGGGTGGGGGTACGATCATGGCCCAAGAAAGGCCGCAACCACTATGTTTTTATAACACAGAGTTTGCCTTAAAAAGTCCAGTATTTTTTTGCCATTGTCAGGGCAGCATCCAGTGCGGACAGCGGCCTTTTTGCCTGGGTCAGGGCGGTAAATGCCGCAGGAGACAGCCCTCCCTTTCCGGTCATTTCATGGAGGCTGGCCAGCACCCCATCGGCAAGACCTCGCAGATTGTACCCCCCTTCCAGTGTCAGCACCAGCCGTCCATCGCAGAGCTCTGCCGCCAGATCGACCATAACCCTGGTCATATAGGCAAAGCCGGCGGTGGTGACACCCATGGAGCCAAGAGGATCGGAGACATGGGTGTCGTAGCCGGCCGAGACCATGATGCAGTCCGGCCTGTACTGGCGGGCAACCGG
>CALMMG010000161.1 GCA_937868185.1 uncultured Pseudomonadota bacterium | reverse complement strand
ACACACTCCTGACGATCTGGCAACAGACCAAAGGCGAGCCGGAATCATCTCCAGAAAACAATTGACAAACACAAGGTTAGTTGCTATCAATCGCGATTGTTTTTTTACTATTTTTTCCCACACACCTCCTTGCTCTTCGCACGAAACGCAAACAGCAAGGGCCACATGACCACAAGGAGGAATCAATGCGCAGGTACGAGACAATTGTTATTGTCAGGCCGGGGACTGGAGAAACAGAATTCTCTTCGGTTTCCGACAAGGTAACTGGAACCATCGAAAATTTTGGCGGACTCATCGTGAGAACCGACAGATGGGGTCTGAAGAAATTGGCCTACCCCATTAAGAAAGAAGCCCAGGGCGATTTTCTCTATATCGAATATGCCGGCCTGCCTGATGGCGTCAAGGAAATGGAACGACTCATCCGCATCGATGACCGAGTTCTGAAGTTCATGACGGTAAAAACCCAGGATGTCTTCATCCCGGATGCCCCCAAGGCAGAAGAGCCCGCAGAGGCGGAAACCAGCCCCGCGCTTGCAGACGAAGCCTCTGAATAGTTTTTGCGCCTGTCGCGTCAACTATACATATATCGAACCAGAAAAGAGGAAAGAACATGGTTATCAAGAAAAAGAAGATCTTCAACCGTCGCAAGGTTTGTCGTTTCTGCACAGACAAGAGCCTGATGATTGACTATAAGGATGTCAAAACCCTTCGCAATTTTGTGACGGAACGAGGCAAGATTATACCCCGGCGTATCTATGGCAACTGCGCCCATCACCAGAGGCAGCTTACCGAAGCAATCAAACGTGCACGCCAGATTGCTCTGTTGCCTTACGCCGGTCAGACCCAGCAGTAGAACAGGGAACCAGCCAGGAATCGTGTTGTTACGCACAGGAGTAAGCAGGCAGACAGAAACTCTCGGGGCTATAGCTGTCACGGCCCTCGTTTTCACGATACCGACAGTTTTTGTCGGACTTGAGTGGCTTCATTGCCTGATGCCTTTGCCAGTCTATTATTTCCTGAGCATTTACGGTCAGAAACGAGGGATTGGCATTATTGCCTTGGCTCTTGGCATTGCAAGCGGCATGACTTTCTGGACCGGGACCCTACCGGGCTTGCTATTCTCCCTTACTCTCCTGCCCATTGGCTTTATCCTGGCCAGAGCAGACAGGGAAAATAAGTCAACTCAGCAAGCCGGGATGCTAAGCATTGGCTATCTCGTCCTTGTCTGGCTCGCCGCGGGTTGGCTGATCGGATTGGCAAGCAACAGCAATCCGTATCTTGACCTGCGACAGAGTCTGGATAAGGGGTTTGAGGCAACCTTTGCGCTGTACCGGGATTCAGGACATTTCCCGGCTGGTGATCTTGAAGCGATCAAGGCCTTCATCGCACAGCTCAGGGAACAGGTGGCAAGGCTTTTCCCGGCCTTGCTCCTCACCTCGATCATCTGCACCGTCTGGCTGAATATTTTTATCGGCCAATGGTTAATGAAGAAAAGAGACCTCGCCCTGGTAAAACGGGAAGATTTAAAGAACTGGCGGCTCCCGGAATTACTGGTCTGGCCTGTAATAATGGCAGGCAGCGCACTTCTTGTCCCCAATGAAATGTTCAATACCGTGGGCTTGAATGTGGGTTTGGTACTCCTGGTCCTTTATCTCTCGCAAGGGTTGGCGATTGTTTCGAGTTTGATGCAAAAATGGTCGCTGCCTCTGACGATCAGGATAATAACCTACAGTATCCTGTTTTTGCAGATTTACGGTATCGGCTTTGTCGCAGTACTTGGCTTAGCTGATGTCTGGGTTGATTTCAGGAAACCAAGGCTTAAAAAAGATGTGGATGACACCTCGGTGTCTTAATAAAGAAACACACTATGAAACTGGAGACCTTTTCAGGATCTTCATTTTTCAGAAATAATGAATCCCGGTAAAACCTGGATTCAACCGGAGGTACAACATGGAACTCATTTTAAAAGAAACCATTGACACTCTTGGCGAGGAAGGCGATGTTGTTAAGGTGAAGGACGGCTACGGCCGCAACTTCCTGATCCCCCGCCGTCTTGCCGTGCCTGCCACCAAGGCAAACCTTACCACTCTGGAAAGGGAAAAAGCCGCCATTGTGGCACGGAAGAAAAATCAGCGTGACGAGGCAGAAGCCTTAGCCAAGAAGGTGGCAGGCGCCACGGTAGTCATTGCCCATCGTTCAGGGGATGACAACAAACTCTTTGGCTCCATCACCTCAGCGGATATTGCTGAAAAGCTTGCCGCGCTCGGCATTGAGATCGACAAGAAAAAGATCGTTCTTGACGAGCCCATCAAGACCCTGGGCGTCACCATGGTACCGGTAAAGATCGGCTACCAGATTTCTGCGGAAATCACGGTGGAAATCGTTCCTTTGGCCGCGGAATAATTCTAAAGTCCACAAGCAGAAGGCGAACCTAGGACCGGCGTTTAAACCCCTAGTATCCGCTTTCCTGCTTTGACCTTGGAATACGCAGGATAACCGAGTGGGGGCAGAAAACTGCCCCCATCCATTACAGCCAACGATACTCCATGGAATCCGGACCAGGCCCCTTCCCCACCACCCACCGTCTGCCCCCGCAGAATCTTGAGGCCGAACAATGCGTTCTCGGCTC
>CALMMG010000160.1 GCA_937868185.1 uncultured Pseudomonadota bacterium | reverse complement strand
ATCAAGACCAAGAAGTTTCTTGGGGTTATGAATAACCTGAAGATTGAGAATGCCTTGATCGTGATTCCTGAGCGTGATGAGCAGCTCGAGCGTTCTTCTCGTAATGTTCAGGGGTTTAAGGTTATTCCTACAGCAGGACTGAATGTTTATGACATTCTGCTCCATAAGCACATTGTCTTACTGCAGCCTTGTATTGGCCAGCTGGAAGAGAGGTTGTTGTCATGAAAGATATGTTCAGCATTATCAAGAAACCTTGCCTGACGGAAAAGGCTCTTGGCTTGCAGGAGATCAATAACCAGGTTGTTGTTAAAGTTGATCCCCGCGCCAATAAGATTGAGATCAAGGACGCGGTTGAAAAACTGTTCAGCGTTAAGGTCGTCAATGTGCGAACCGCAAACATGCATGGCAAGAAAAAGCGCGTGGGCAAGAATTTCGGACAGCAGTCTGACTGGAAGAAGGCCATTGTTACTCTTGAAGAAGGGAATAAGATTGATTTCCTTGAGAAGATCTAGGGAAGTCTCGTCGGCAAGAGTTGTAATTTTTTGTTACGAATACGTAATTTAAATATTATCGGGGTTTGAAATGGCATTAAAGACCTATAAACCTACATCACCGGGCAGAAGAACACTTGTTACAGTTGTTAATCCCGAGTTGTCAAAGGATAAACCGCAGAAATCGTTAGTTCGTCCCCTGAGCAAGACCGGTGGGCGGAATAACAATGGACGCATTACATCCAGGCATATTGGTGGAGGCCATAAGCGTAAATACCGGCTGATCGATTTCAAGCGGGAAAAAATGGACATTCCCGCAAAAGTTGCGGCCATTGAATACGACCCGAATCGTTCGGCTAATCTGGCCCTGTTGAATTATGTTGACGGCGAAAAGCGTTATATCCTTTCTCCGCTGGGCATAAAGATTGGCGATACCGTTGTCGCCGGCGAGGCTGTTGATATCAAGCCGGGAAACTGTTTGCCCATGGGCAATATGCCGCTGGGCAGCATTATCCATAATGTCGAGATGAAAATCGGCAAGGGCGCGCAGCTTGTGAGAAGCGCTGGTGTTTCCGCGCAACTCATGGCCAAGGAAGGGGAGTACGTTTCGGTAAAATTGCCCTCTGGCGAGGTGCGCAAGTTTCACCGGAAATGCCGGGCCTGTATTGGCCAGGTTGGCAATAATGAGCATGAAAGCCAGAAGCTTGGTAAGGCTGGCCGCAGTCGCTGGAAGGGGAACCGTCCCAAGGTTCGTGGTGTTGCCATGAACCCGCTTGATCATCCAATGGGTGGTGGTGAGGGTAAAAGCTCCGGCGGTCGCCATCCTTGTACCCCGTGGGGTGTTCCCACCAAGGGTTATAAGACACGTGGCAAGAAGTCATCCGACAAATTCATTGTTAAGAAAAGATCATAATTAGGGGGTATACAAGTGGGACGTTCAGTTAAAAAAGGTCCATTTGTAGATGACCATTTGATGTCAAAGGTCATGAAGGCCAAAGACGAGGGCTCCAGAAAGGTTATCCAGACCTGGTCCCGTCGTTCTGATGTAATTCCGGACATGGTTGGACTTACCTTTGCCGTGCACAATGGCAAAAAGTTCATCCCGGTTTTCGTGACCGAAAATATGGTAGGGCATAAGCTCGGCGAGTTTTCTCCGACCCGCACCTACTATGGTCACGCAGCGGACAAGAAGAAAAAGAAATAACAGCTGCTAAGCCGGATACGGTCATCAGGTAAAGAAAGGAGTTCATTCGATGGAAGCAAAAGCGCTTGCTCGTTATATAAGGATTTCGCCGCAAAAAGCCAGGCTGGTTGCGGATTTGGTGCGCGGGAAGAGTGTTGATTATGCAATAAACGCCCTGCGTTTTTTGCCTAAAAAAGGTGCCCGTCTGCTGAAAAAAGTAATCGAATCTGCTGTGGCCAATGCCAGTCAGAATGAGAGCATCGATGTTGATACTCTGTATGTGAAGTCTATCTTTATAGACGGTGGTCCCATGTTGAAGAGAATTATGCCCCGTGCTCAAGGGCGTGCAAACAGAATTCTTAAAAGAACGAGCCATATAACGGTTGTTTTGGACGAGCAATAATTGAATACAGAAGCAAAAAGGTATTCATTTGTACTTGAAGTTGCATATCAATGAGAATGGAGGAAGGTTTTGGGCCAGAAAGTTAATCCGATAGGTTTACGACTGAATATTATACGTACCTGGGACTCCATCTGGTACGCCGACAAGGATTATGCCAAAAAATTTCTTGAGGACCAGAGCCTCAGGAAATTTCTCAAAAAGCGGCTTTTCCATGCTGGCATTTCCAAGATTCAGATAGCCAGAACCGGCGATAAACTCCGGATTAAGCTTCATACTGCCAGGCCTGGTATTGTCATTGGCAAAAAAGGGACAGAGATTGAAGTCCTCAAAGCTGAAATTGATAAGTTGACGGGTAAAGAGTGTGTTCTTGATATTCAAGAGGTTCGACGCCCAGAGGCTGATGCGCAGTTGGTTGCTGAAAATATCGCCTTGCAACTTGAAAGACGTGTTGCTTTCCGTCGTGCCATGAAGAAGTCAGTAAATATGGCCTTGAAGTTCGGCGCCAAAGGTGTTAAAATCGCGTGTTCTGGCCGGTTGGGCGGAGCGGAAATCGCTCGTCAGGAATGGGTGCGTGAGGGACGCGTTCCTTTGCATACCCTTCGCGCTGATGTGGATTATGGGATTGCGGAAGCGAATACCACCTATGGCAAGATCGGTGTCAAGGTTTGGATCTTCAAGGGTGAAGTTCTGAGTGCTGCCGACCAGATTGCCGAATAACTCGTTGTCGGGTGAAGCGGCTTTAAAAAGTCAGTCACAGATAGGATATACAGATGTTAAGTCCAAAGAAAGTAAAACATAGAAAAATGTTCAAGGGCCGTCTGACTGGCGCAGCGTATCGCGGGTCTGGATTCTCCTTCGGTGAATATGCCCTGAAGGCTGTTGGTTGTGGCAAGATGACCGCCCAACAGATTGAGGCGGCCCGTATTGCAATCAATAGAAAGATCAAGAGAACCGGTCAGTTGTGGATCCGGGTCTTTCCTGATAAGCCGATTACCAAAAAGCCTGCCGAAACCCGGATGGGTAAAGGAAAGGGAAGTCCAGAATATTGGGTTGCCCAGGTAAAGCCGGGGCGCATCCTGTATGAGCTGGCCGGGGTTGATGACGATCTGGCCAGAGAGGCGTTGCAGTTGGCCGCCAACAAACTGCCCTTCCCGACTAAAGTGATTTATGTGGGGGAAACGTTATGAAGATGAAGGATATCCGTGAGCTTGGGAAAGAAGAGCTCCTTGTAAAAGTAAGGGAATTGTCGGAAGAGCATTTTAGGTTGAAATTCCAGCATGGCATTCGCCCTTTGGAGAATACGGCAAAACTTCGCCAGTTGCGTAAAGAGATTGCCCGGATGCAAACCGCTCTTACTGCGCATACTGCGTAACGAGTTGTTTCTGGCCAAGCTTACTGGTGCTTCTTTATAGTGCTTGCGTCATTTGATAACGCTATTTGGTGGGATACTTTCATGGTTGATGGAAAATCGAATAAAAAGACAAAGGTTGGTATTGTTGTCAGCACCAAGATGGACAAGAGTGCTATCGTGCAAACCGAGCGTCTTGTTCCCCATAAATTGTATGGGAAGTTCATGCGTCAGCATGACAAATGCATGGTTCATGATCCGGAGAACACCTGTACTGTTGGAGACAGGGTTCTGATTGAAGAGTGCCGTCCGCTGAGCAAGAATAAGCGGTGGCGGATTATGGAAGTCATCGAGAAGGCCGTGTAATCTGCGGTTTTTGATAACTAGGTTCCTGGCGATTTGTTTGGGGACTTGTAAAGTGTTCTGCGGTTGGTGAAGAAATGATACAAACAGAAACCGTACTTAATGTAGCAGATAATTCAGGAGCCAAGAAGGTTCTTTGTATAAGAGTCTTGGGTGGAACCAGGCGCCGGTATGCCTCTGTCGGTGATGTTATTGTTGTCACCGTGAAAGAAGCTATCCCGAATGCGAAAGTTAAGAAGGGCGACGTTCTCAGGGCCGTTGTGGTAAGGACCGTTAAAGAGATTCGTCGTACGGATGATACGATTGTCCGGTTTGATGATAATTCCGCTGTGCTGTTGGCAAATTCGGGGGAACCCATTGGCAGCCGCATCTTTGGACCGGTTGCGAGAGAATTGCGGCCGAAGGGGTATATGAAAATTATTTCATTGGCTCCTGAAGTTCTGTAATTGCGGTTGAAACGAAGAGCTGGATATTCAAAGAGTTCCCCCCCGTGCGCATCTGTGGGCGGTTGAGAGGCTGAAGGTATGAGAGCAAAAACACATTTGAAAGTTAATGATCAGGTTGAGGTGATCGCCGGCAAGGATAAAGGCCGGGTTGGTAAGGTCATCAGAGTCAACGCAAACGACGGCAAAGCCGTGGTTGAAAAGATCAATATGATAAAGCGGCACACGAAGCCCAGTCAAATGAACCAGCAGGGCGGGATCATTGAGAAGGAGGCGGCTATTGATGCTTCCAACCTGATGGTGATTTGCCCGAAATGTTCAAAGACTTCACGTGTAGGCAAAAAAATACTGGAAGATGGATCTAAGGTTCGCATTTGCAAGAAATGCAATGAGCCTGTAGAGGCGAAAGCCTAATAGATCCTGATTTTTTTGGAGGCAAGAATGGCTGGGGTAAAAGAGACATATCAGAGCGAGTGTGTCCCGCAACTGATGAAAGAGTTTGGCTACCAGAATATCATGCGGGTGCCGAAGATCACCAAGATCGTACTGAATATGGGCTTGGGTGAAGCTGTGCAGAACCCGAAGATCATTGACAGTGCGGTTCA
>CALMMG010000159.1 GCA_937868185.1 uncultured Pseudomonadota bacterium | reverse complement strand
ACCAGAAAATACCCATGAGGAATTCATCTCTATGATAGTTGACCGTTTGCACAATTATAAATTGTACCCCTTTGGCAGCGCGTGGCAGTTGGCCTTTGATTTTCTCCTCTCGTTGCCTCCCGACGCGGAAGAAAAAAAATACCCCTTGCTCGGCAATGACCTCTTCGCCATTGTCATGAGCTACCAAACAGGCTCGCCGGAAACCGCCGAGATTGAAGCGCACCGGAAGTATCTGGATATTCAGGCGGTTATCACGGGAGAAGAGGGCATTGGCTGGAGCCAGGTCGAGGACCTGGAGATTGACACACCCTATGATGCAGCCAAGGATGCGGAGTTATACAAACATCCCGCGCAGGGATTGTTGCGGGTGGACTTGTTTCCCGGAGATTTCATGGCCCTGTTCCCCCATGATGCCCATATGCCATCCATTATGACCCAACAAGGTTCGGTCTTTACAAAAAAGGTGGTGGTCAAGGTCGGCATGCATCTCTTGTAAGAGGAAAGGCAAGTGAAGTTGCCGCCTGATGGTGGTGAAAGTACCGAGGCGGCAAATTCTAGTATCTGAGGTGCTTTGGAATGAATAACAGGTGCAAAAAAATATGGGGAGTGGCCCTGGTTTTCTTCGTGTTTATTGTTATGCCTCAAGTTGCGGATGCTTCTGGGTGCGAAGATGATTATGGGACAGGATTTTTAGTGTCCAACTCCGACTTTGTTTTTCGAGGTACGGTCTTAAGCGTTACTCCTGCCACAGAGGAAATAGGAAAAAGAAACAGGCCTGCCGAAATTGCTAAGTTCAAAATTTCGCACATTTATAAGGGACAAACCGCTAGCGAAATCAACGTGATATCGTTCGAGTCTGGGTTCGCCAGTGATTATTTCTGTCGTTTCAAGGAGGGGGAAGAAACCGCCGTGTTTGCCATTCGGGGAAAAGATGGCCAATTCAGAATCAAGTCTTGCTTTATGTGGACCTATAGACGATTTCGTGCACAACATGATCACGAATTAGAAAAATTCTGGACATATGAGATGATGCCAATAAGCCATGGCGATGCCGCAACTTTTGTGGAACGGGGGAACATCAGGTACAAAATGGCTCTATATAAAGAAGCACTTTCAGACTATCAAGCGGCCCTGTCTGCAGATAGAAAAAATATCGATGCCCGTCGCGGAAGACTTCTCATGATGGGCTTGCTCGGTAACCATGTTGAGTTCGGGCCCAAGGAAAGGGATTTTTCTGGGTTTGACAATAGGGACAAGAAGGTTATTTCTTTTGCAGGGCTTGATTTACGCAAAGCAAATTTTCGTAATACTGAACTACTCAATGTGATTTTTTCTGGTGCAGACTTGCGCGGGGCTGATTTCTCAGGTGCGAAACTGGATGGTTGTAATTTTGATGGAGCACAACTCGTTGGTGCAAAATTTGAGAATCTCAAAAGTGCTCACGAATCTACCTTTAAGAATGCCATACTGAAGCATGCGAATTTTCGAGGCGCTGGATATATGGATTATTCGAAATTCGACGGGGCAGTTCTCGACAATGCTGATTTTTCGGCAAGTTACATTGATGGAGCATCGTTTAAAAATGCCTCGCTTCGAAATGCGAAATTCTTAAAAACACACATTGAGCGTGCCAATTTCCAAGGTGCGGACCTTTCATCGGCTGATTTCTCTGAGGTAGAATTTCGCAATCACAATATGTGCGATGCCAAATTCATTAAAGCTAAGCTGCATAATGCCAATTTTTCGAAAACTCTCTTTAGTACTCCGCCTCGGGAATTAAATAAAGCAAATCAATTTTGTGGTACAAATTTCACAGGGGCAAAATTCGATACAGTTGATTTCAGCTATTCAAGTATGGACAATGCTGTCTTTTCGGATGCAGAATATGACTCAGCCACTATATGGCCACAGGGGTTCGATCCTGCCAAGATCGGGGCACAAAGAGAGAAAAGATAGCTCGCAGGTTGGGGGTCGGTACAAGTCTCTTCGGTGGGAAAAGGAAGAGAGGAAATGCAAGTGAGGTGGCCGCCTGATGGCGGGGCAGGCATCGTGGCTAATCCACAAAAACCGCTAACAATGCAATCAACCGGACGGCAAGGCCGCCGGTTATTTTGTCGTTCTGCCTGATCGGTTCACCCACTCAGGATTTACTCAAATCCACATAAAACATCGCAGGGCCAAAGAAATCCGAATCTAAAAAACCTTTAATCCTCCCCTGCGGTTGCCTCACAAAACCCCTGAATCGCACCAAGAAACTCCGCGCCGTAGCGTTCGAGCTTGTGGGCGCCGACGCCGTGGATGCGCAGGAACCCCTCGTTGTCCGTGGGCATGTGTGCTGCCATCTCCGCCAGGGCGACATCGCTGAAAATAACAAAGGGCGGCACCCCGGCCGCATCGGCCAAACCTTTGCGCACCGCGCGCAATCTCTCAAACAGCTCAGGATTGTACTCCAGATCGCCGACCTTGCGCCGTACCGCCTTGGGCAGGGGTGCAACCTTGGCCCTGGGTTTGGCCATGCTGATGGTTTGCTCCCCGCGCAACAGAGGCCGGGCCGCCTCGCTCAGTTTGAGCACCGAAAAATTCCCCACATCCTGCTCCAGATATCCCTGCTGCACCAGATGGCGCAGGATGCTGCCCCAGTATTCCTGGCTTTTGTCCGCGCCGATGCCGTAGGTGGACAGCCGGTCGTGCCCCAGTTGCAGGAGCCGCTCTTTTTTCGAGCCGCGCAGCACCTCGATCACATGCCCCACCCCGAAACGCTGATCCACCCGAAAGACACAGGACAACGCCTTGCGGGCATCTTCCGTCACATCGACCAGCTCTGGCGGGTTGAGGCAGATGTCGCAATTGCCGCAATCCTGCTCCAAGCGGTCGCCGAAATAGCCGAGCAGCACCTGCCGCCTGCAGCTCAGGGCCTCAGCAAAGCCCACCATGGTGTTGAGTTTGTGGAGTTCGATCCGCTTCTGTTCCGCATTGCCGCTGTTTTCGATCAGGCCGCGGGCCAGAACGATATCGCCGTAGCCGAACAGAAGCAACGCCTCGGCCGCCAGCCCGTCGCGGCCGGCAC
>CALMMG010000158.1 GCA_937868185.1 uncultured Pseudomonadota bacterium | reverse complement strand
CCAGCCGCACCGCGTTGATCCCGGCCAGCAACCCCATGGCCGTGGACTCCACATAGCCTTCCACTCCGCTGATCTGCCCGGCCAGCAGGAGATCGGGCCGGGTTTTCACCTGCAGGCTCGGAAGCAGCACCTTAGGGCCGCAGACAAAGGTATTGCGGTGGATGCTGCCGAGCCGGGCGAACTCCGCCTGGGCCATGCCCGGAATCATGCGGAACACTTCCTGCTGGGCTTTGTAGGTCAGCTTGGTCTGGAAGCCCACCATATTGTAGAGCAGGCCGTCTTTTTTTTCCATGCGGAGCTGGACCACACCGTACGGGTCGCGGCCGGTACGCGGGTCGGGCAGCCCCACCGGTTTCATGGGCCCGAAGCGGAGGGTGTTTTCGCCCCGCTCCATCATGACCTCGATGGGAAGACACCCTTCGAAATATTTTTGTTCCTCGAATTCCTTGAGCGGCACCTTGTCGGCATTGCGCAAGGCCTCGATAAAGGCCGCGTATTCGTCGCGGTTCATGGGGCAGTTCAGATAGTCCCCCGGCCCATCGTCGTAGCGGGAGGCCCGGTAGACTATTGCCATGTCCAGGGAGTCGGCGGTAACGATGGGGGCGATGGCGTCGTAAAAGGCCAGGTGCTCTTCCCCGGTGAGCTGGGCAAGGGACGCGGCAAGGGGTGCAGAGGTGAGCGGGCCGGAGGCCATGATCACCGGCCATTGTCCAGGCGGAGGGAGTTCGGTGACTTCCTCCCTGACCACGGTAATGGCAGGATGCGCTTCGGTTTTTTCGGTGATGAACTGGGCAAAGAGAGCGCGGTCCACGGCCAGGGCCCGGCCGGCCGGAACCTGGGTCTGGTCGGCGGCCGCCATGATCAGCGAGCCCAGGCAGCGCATCTCCTCTTTGAGCAGACCCACGGCGGAAGAGACATCGGCGGCGCGCAGGGAGTTGCTGCACACAAGTTCGGCCAACTGCGGCGACTCATGCGCCGGGCTGAAGCGGATCGGCTTCATCTCGTGGAGCGTCACCCGGCAGCCGCGCTGGGCGGCTTGCCAGGCGGCCTCGCATCCCGCGAGGCCGCCGCCGATGATGGTAATCTCCGGGGTATTAGAGGCCAAGCTGTTTCTTGATGGCGTCAACCACCACATCGCTGGAGGTGCCGACGATGGATTTCAGCAATCCGGCCTTTTCATAGAACCCGGCCAGGGGAGCGGTTTTTTCGTTGTAGGTGTCCAGACGGTGGGCAATGGCCTCTTGGGTTTCGTCCTCGCGCTGGATCGCCGGGCTGCCGCACTTGTCGCAGATGCCTTCCACCTTGGTCGGGTTGCTCTTGGTGTTGTAGATCGCCTGGCAGGAGGGATTGGTGCAGGTTCTTCTCGTGCAGAGCCGGTCGAAGATCACGTCGCGGGGCACGTCGATGGAGGCGACCATGTCCAATTTGATGTTAAGTTTCTGTAAGAGCGCGGTCAGGGCCTCTGCCTGGGGGATGGTGCGAGGAAAGCCGTCCAGCAGAAAGCCCTTGGCGCAATCGGGTTCCTGGAGGCGGTTTTCCATGATGCCCATGATCAGCGAGTCGGGAACCAGATCGCCGCGATTCATGTAGCCTTCCGCTTCCTTGCCCAACGGGGTGCCGGCCTGGACTGCGCCGCGCAGAATGTCGCCGGTGGAAATCTGGACAGAGCCGTCGATGGCGGTGAGCAGTTTAGCCACGGTGCCTTTACCGGCGCCGGGTGCGCCCAAAAGAATAAGTTTCATGTTGTCTCTCCTGTTTTCTTGTGAAGGTATGCCCGCAATAGAGGGCTTGGGGCCCTAATGGGGTGGAATCCGGAACGCCGACAGCGCCGTTTGCACTGCTTTCAGCAGCGTTGGCTCCGGCATGAATACGGGTCGCAACTATACCCGATTTTTGTTGCGGAGGGTAGCGTTATCATCGCTGTTTCGCAAAGATGATTTCCTTGGTGGTATGATGAGTGAACGGGCGTGTCTTTGTATGGCTTTTTTGAAAAATATTTTCCGGTCTTGACAAGAAAACAACAATTCTTACTGTGTGTGCAAGGCAGATAAACTCTGTAAAATCGAGTTGTTATACATAATCAACACAGGAGGTGCGTATGGCGATAGTACGATTTGCCGATCAGAAATTGTTCAGAAATCC
>CALMMG010000157.1 GCA_937868185.1 uncultured Pseudomonadota bacterium | reverse complement strand
CCGGAAATCCGGCACGGTCTCGCTGATCCCGGTCATGGTGAACCCCCCGCCCTGGAGCTGACCGATCCTCATCTTGCGGTACATGGCCCGGTCGTCGCCCATCACCCCGCCCATGTAGAGCTTGAAACCAATCTCGCCATTGCTCTTGGCGGTCACCTCTTCCTGAAACTCCTGAAACCGCCTGGCCCAAACACTGCCATCCGGGGCAAGAGTGGCAATCTTAAACAAATAGCGGGGCGTGGCCTCAGCAGTCGGAGGGGCTATGACCGCAAGAGAGACAATAACGAAGCAGACTATGCGCAGCAGACGACTCATATCTTCCTCCTAAAAAAAATCATCTACCTGGGCCAGCAGTTTGTGGGCCCGCCGCTGGGCCAAAACGTTGGGCAGGGTCAGGTCCGGGGCTACAGCAAGATCAAAGGCCAGCGCCTCCTCCAGGAGACGGACAAAAAGCTCCCGGTCTTGCGTCTGCCGGGCGTAATACTCAGCATAGGCCACCACGGTCGGGAGAAACCGCCGATCGCCCAGAGCCAGAGCTTTTTCAAAATGGCCTCGGCTCACTTCCGGCCTGCCGCCCAGCATCAACGGCCTAGAGCCATAATAGATCCCGAGAAAGAGATGGGCCCCGCCATGGTAAAAGGTCTCATCCAAGACCAACACCCGCAGCATCAGTTGTTCAACCTTGGGCAGATCGGCGACTGCCGCAGGCGCACCCTTGCTGAAACCGATCCAGGTAGCCCAGCCGTAGCCGCCCCAGAACAGTTTTTCCACCTCTCCAGGGCCGACGGACTGCAAGGCCTCGCTAAACTCGGCAAACGGAAGTTGCGCTGCGCCACCAAGGGTTTTGTGCGTGCCAAGCAGGCGCAGGCCGTAGGCCTTGGCCTTTTCCCCAAGCACGAACGCCCGTTCCGGACGACCACACTCCGGCATGAGACTCGCATAGGCGGTATAGGCCTGGGCGCCATGCAGCAGCAGCTGCCCGTTGTCAGGGTCGGAAACCAGCAGGCTGTCAAAGAGCAGCAGATAAGAAGGCGCGCCATCACAGACCAGTTCCAGGTCCGACTGGCGGTTGAGATTTTTCACCACCGGCCCGACCATCGGCGGGATCACCAGCGAGGCGCACCCCTGCGACAAAAAAACAACCGCAACCAGTAAGGGGGCAAACCCCCATTGTCTCGTGAGAAATATCAGCCGCTGAATAATGACTTTCTGCATGGCCACCTGATCCTTGGTCTCTTTGGGCTACGGGCGTACCACAATTCTCTCAGGCCGAGTATACCATACCATTTCGCGCCCCGGATACAGGCAACCTCCCCCACGCAAAAAAAATGCCCCGGTAAAAAAATTACCAGGGCATACAACAAACTTATTTTCACCAAATCAGGAAATTGCCACCAGCTCCAGATCAAAGGTAAGATCCTTGCCTGCCAGAGGCGGATTGGCATCGAGGATGACAACCTCCTCCGTTACCGCCAAAACCGTAACCACAACCAGCTCACCGTTGGGGCCGCCCATCTGTAGCTTCTGGTCAACCTCCGGATTGAGATCCGGGGGAACCTGATTGCGCGGCACCTCAATGACCAGCGCGTCATCCTTTTTCCCATAGGCTTTATGCGAAGGGATGGTTACTTTTTTCTTGTCGCCAATGGCCATTCCTAAAACAGCTTCATCAAAGCCCACTATTACCTGGCCACCGCCAATGGTGAACACCAGGGGGTCGCGCCCGGCAGAGGAATCAAAAACAGTCCCATCCTCCAACGTGCCGGTGTAATGAATCTTGACGCTATCTCCTTTTTTGGCCTGTGACATACTTTTCTCCTTTTTGCCTTCTCCCCTGAAAGGGATTTTATTTCAACAAATTACGGTAATTATCGCAAAACCCAACAGGGGTTCATGCTTTTTTTAAGAATGGTGCTTGCCGAGGCCCTTCTTTGGCTTTAAGCTGGGAGCTGTGCTTCCCCTTTTTCAATAACAGCGGCGACAACAATGCTGCGGCAGCAAAGGACTTTCCCATGTACGAATGGATCCTCACCGGGCTCAGCATCCTGGGAACCATATACAATCTGCAAAAACACGTGGCCGGCTGGGTGCTCTGGACCATCGCCAACCTTGGCTGGATTGTCACCTTTTCCCAGAAGGGCATGATGGCCGAGGCCTTTCTCTTCTCGGTCTATCTGGTGCTCTCCGTTTACGGCATCTTCAAATGGTGGCCCCGGGCCAGAGAAGGAAAAGGCTGAAGCCCGGGCTCAAGCTCCCAGTTGAATAGAATCCTCCACACCAAGAGACTGGTAAATATCCAGGGCCTGCCGGGAGTGATTCAGGGTATAAAAATGAATGCCCCGCACCTCGTTGTCGATCAGATCTCGGACCTGCTCGGTGGCCCAGTGCACGCCGACCTTTTCCACCTGTTCATCGCTTCTGGCCCGATCCAGCGCGCGCAGCAGCGGGGCCGGAATTCTGGCCCCGGCCGCAAGCTCTGCCATCCGCACCATCCCGCTCTTGGTGATGATGGGCATGAGACCGGCAATGATGGGCACCGTAATGCCGGCTAGGGCGCAACGGTCACGAAAATCATAAAAATCGCGATTGTCGAAAAAGAGCTGGGTTACGATATAGTCCGCCCCAGCGTCAACCTTGGCCTTGAGATAGTCCATCTCCAGCAGCCGGTTGGGGGTGGCGGGAT
>CALMMG010000156.1 GCA_937868185.1 uncultured Pseudomonadota bacterium | reverse complement strand
CCGGACGATTTAGAGCATACCGGCCTGCACAAATGCCTCACCGCCCTTGATCTCACCCTGTTGGGGATCGGGGCCATCATCGGCACCGGTATCTTTGTGCTCACCGGCATTGCCGCCGCCACTCAGGCGGGACCTGCCGTGGTGCTCTCCTTTGTTATCGCCGGAATCGCCTGCGCCTTTGCAGCCCTGGCCTATGCCGAACTCGCCTCCGCGGTAGGCGGCTGTGGCAGCGCATACGGTTACAGCTATGTAGCCTTTGGCGAGCTGATCGCCTGGATCATCGGCTGGGATCTGATTCTCGAATACGGGGTGGCCACCGCCGCCGTGGCCACCGGCTGGGCCGGATATTTCAACAACGCCCTCACCGCCGTAGGCCTAGCCCTCCCGGATGCCCTGACCAAGGCTCCCTCCGTGGGCGGGATCATCAACCTGCCCGCCGCCGGCATTGTTTTGATCCTCATGGTCCTGCTCATGCTGGGCATGCGGGAAAGCGCCCGCACCAACATGGTCATGGTTTTTGTCAAACTGCTGACCATTTCGGTCTTCATCGGGGTGGCGGTGTTCCATGTCAATCCGCAAAACTGGAGCCCCTTCATGCCCTTTGGCTGGAGCGGCACCAGCCCAGACGGCAAACCGGTCGGGGTGTTGGCTGGCGCGGCCATGGTTTTCTTCGCCTATGTCGGTTTTGACGCAGTTTCCACCGCCGCCGAAGAGGCAAAAAATCCGCAACGCGACGTGCCCTTCGGCATCCTCTTTTCCCTGATCTTCTGCACCGCCATCTACATCGTAGTCGCCGGGTTGCTCACCGGGATTGTGCCTTACACTGAGCTGAACGTCCCCTCACCCGTGGCCCATTCCCTCCAACTGATCGGGATCAACTGGGCCTCGGCTCTGGTTGCTACTGGAGTGATCGCCGGCTTGACCACGGTGATGCTCGTTCTCTACTACGGCTTGACCCGGGTGTTCTTTGCCATGTCCAGAGACGGTTTATTGTCGCCGTTCTTCGCGGAGATCCACCCCAAAACCAAGACCCCGGTGCGGGTCATCGGACTTTGCGGCCTGCTGATCTCCCTGATCGCCGGGTTCATTCCCTTGGGCGAGCTGGCCGAGCTGGTCAATATCGGCACCCTGGCCGCCTTTGTCCTGGTCTGCCTGGGAGTGATCGTCCTGCGCATCAGGCAGCCCCACCTGCACCGTCCCTTCAAGAACCCCCTCAACCCGGTCTTCCCCCTGCTCGGCGCCTTTTCCTGCAGCGGCCTCATGGCTTTTCTTCCCTGGGTTACCTGGGTGCGCTTCGCAGTCTGGCTAGTGATCGGGGTAGTGGTCTATTTCTCGTACTCCATCCACCACAGCAAGCTGAACCGGCAGCACGGCTGAGTTCGGCCAGACACAGACATCCACACAGAATTGCGGTGACGGCATGCGGCTGATGAACACCTTTCTGCACAGATTCTTTTCCGGACACCGGCCCAAACTCGGCGGTCTGGAGATTCTCAAGTACATCGGCCCCGGGTTCATCGTCACCGTTGGCTTCATCGATCCGGGAAACTGGGCGACCAACGTCGCGGCCGGCGCGGAGTTTGGCTACAGCCTGCTCTGGGTAATAACCCTCTCGACCCTCATCCTTATCCTAGTCCAACACAACGCGGCCCATCTCGGCATCGTCACGGGATTGTGCCTCTCGGAAGCGGTGGCCAAATTCAGCACCAAACCCTGGAGTGCCTTCCTGCTCGGCAGCGCGATGCTGGCCTCCGTCTCCACCTCCCTGGCGGAGCTACTCGGCGCCGCGATCGGCCTCAATATGCTTTTCAAAATCCCTGTTCCCATTGGGACAATCCTAACCGCCATTGTCGTGATCGCAGTGGTCCTCGGCAAAGGCTACCGCGCCATTGAGCGTTACATCATCGGCTTTGTCTCACTCATCGGTCTCTCCTTCATCTATGAGATCTTCCTTGCCGATGTCAACTGGCCGACCACGGCCAAAAGCCTTTTTGTCCCCACCGTGCCCCCAGGCTCAATCATGATCATCATGGCCGTGATCGGAGCAGTGGTCATGCCGCACAACATCTTCCTGCATTCAGAAATCATTCAGAGCCGCCAGCTCCATCTGGGCGATGAAAAAAGCATTAAAAAACACCTCCGCTATGAATATATCGACACCATCGTGGCGATGCTCGCAGGCTGGGCGATCAACAGCGCCATGATCATCATGGCTGCGGCCGTTTTCTTCTCCGGCCACACCGTGGTCACGGAACTTGCCCAGGCGGAAGAGACCTTAAGACCACTACTTGGCAACAGTGCGGCCCTGATCTTTGCCTCGGCCTTGCTCTTCGCCGGGGTCTCATCCTCCATCTCCTCGGCGCTGGCTGGCGGCAGCATCTTTGCCGGGTATTTCGGCGAACCCCTGGATACGACAGACACTCACACCCGGCTAGGGGTCGTGCTCTCCATCGGCCTTGCCGCCCTGGCGGTTCTTTTTCTGACCGATCCCTTCCAGGGCTTAATCTGGAGCCAGGTGGCGCTCAGTATTCAGCTGCCCTGGACGGTTTTTGGCCTCATCATTCTCACTTCATCCGAACGGGTCATGGGCATACACCGGAACACAGGCATAGAAAAATGGATGCTATGGGGGATTGGAGTGTTCATTGCGGCATTAAACGGGATATTGCTGTACAGTTTCTTCTGATGTGGGCCTCGGCAAAATGGAAGATCCACGGTCGGCAGTAATACAAAAAAAATATTTCGATAAAAATTAAAGAGAAGAAAAACGGGAATACACGATGAGAATGCTGCTGGTAATACTGATTTTTCTTTTCGCTTGTCCCGCATTCTCGCAAGCACAGGTTAAGGCCACAAAGAAACACCCCGTCCTCACCGAAAGCACAGGAACAGCCCAGATTATTCGTCAGAGCGAAATTACCCTACAAGAACACCAGCAAGCACTCGAACTTGAAAAGAGAGAAACTGAGAAAAAGCTTAAACGCCTTTCCTCCAAAAAACAGAAGTCTGCCCAGGCAAATCAAGAGAAACTGAAGAGTCGACTGAAAACGCTGGAAGCAACGCTAAAATCAATCAAGCGTGAGCAAAAAAAATTGGCCACCATCAAAAATGAGTACCAGCCAAAATTTGGCTCCCTCCTCAGTATTCAGGCACGAGACAAGGAAGTGAAAAAACAATCGCTTACCCAGCGTGACATTATCGCCATTGAAATATCGGAGCCATCGAAGAACGCCGTAATGGCCGAGATTGCAAGCAACAATGACGATAAACGGCTAGCACAAATCGTCAAAGTACTCATAGACCATACGAAAACTATGGATGCCTCGGAAAAAGGATACTGGCGAAACCTGCCGCCATCCACCCCGTTTGAACACCGGTTCAGACTTCTCGAAATCCTGGCAACCGAGCGCCAAAAGCTTGCCACCCTTGAAAGAGCTTGCAAAGCAGAGGTTGAGCAGCTGAACAAACATCATGCCACAGAATGGGAACGGCTTCGCGCAAAAGGCGCCAGTGATAAAAAAGCCCCGCCGCCAAAGCGCAAGAGACATCGTCCTTAATTCTAGCCCATCAGGTTGCTGTCCATCGGCTTGAGCAGAAATCACGGGGTATTCAAGAAATTGCGCTTCTTTCTTAAATCACTCAAGCAACTCCGTCCCCCCTTTTGACCCTGTAAGAGGCTTTGATATTGGTCGAAACGAAGAGGACATCCCTCCGCCATCTTTTACGGGCGCTGCGGTCCAGGAACTACCGCCTTTTCCTCACGGGGCAAGGCGTGTCCCTCGTCGGAACCTGGATGCAGCAGGTTGCCATGAGCTGGCTTGTGTACCGTCTTACCGGATCTGCTCTGCTGCTGGGGGTTGTTGGTTTCACCAGTCAAATCCCGACCATCTTCATCTCCCCTGTGGCCGGGGTCCTCGCCGATCGCTGGGACCGGCGGCGTCTTCTGCTTGCGACCCAGTCCCTGGCCATGTTGCAGGCGGCCTTTCTTGCCTTTGTCGTTCTCACAGGGATCGTGCAGGTCTGGCAGATCATCCTGCTGAGCCTGATCCTGGGCGTGGTCAATGCCTTTGACATCCCGATCCGCCAATCCTTTGTCGTCGAAATGGTCGAACACCGTGAGGACCTGGGAAACGCAATTGCCCTCAATTCCTCCATGGTGAACGGCGCCCGACTCATCGGCCCGGCCATCGCCGGATTGCTTGTAGCCTCGGTGGGCGAAGGAATCTGTTTTTTCCTCAATGCCCTCAGCTATCTGGCGGTCATCGTGGCACTTACGTCCATGCGGATCAAACCCACTTGCCATGCCCCGCGCCCCAGGCGGAATCTGCGGCAAGAACTCTATGAAGGCTTTATCTACGCGTACAACTTTGCCCCAATCAGAAGCATTCTGCTCTTGCTTGCCCTGGCCAGTCTTATGGGGATGCCCTATTCCGTCCTGGTGCCTATCTTTGCCAAGGATATCCTGCATGGCGGCGCACACACCTTTGGCTTCCTGATGACGGCCGCGGGCAGCGGTGCCCTGGTCGGCACACTGTATCTCGCCTCCCGCCAGAGCGTGCGCGGACTCGGCCTGGTGATTGTGCGGGCGACGATCTTTTTCGCTGTCGGGATCGCCATCTTTGCCCTGTCCAGCAGCCTCATCCTCTCGCTAGCCGCCCTGGCCTTGACCGGATTTGGGGGCATGACCCTGGTCGCCTCCTGCAACACGGTGCTGCAAACGATTTTAGATGAAGACAAACGCGGCCGGGTAATGAGCTTTTTCACCATGTCGTTCATAGGGATGGCGCCATTCGGAAGTCTCGGCGCCGGCTCAATGACCGGCATTTTCGGGCCACGGGACACCTTGCTTCTTGGCTGCCTCGGCTGCCTTGTCGGGGCGGCAATTTTTGCCCGCCACCTTCCCCACCTCAGGGAAAAAGTGCGACCAATTTATCTGCGCATGGGAATCATCCAGGAAGTCGCGAATGGCTTGGAAACTGCGGCGGAACAGCCGCCATTACCGGAAAGTGGCGAACTGAAGAGTGATGGGGCCTGAAAATGCGAACACAAATGAGACGTTAACGCTAAATTCCCTTATCACCAGCCTTTTCCTGCCACGGTGCAACCTTCAGCAACAGCACCATCCCCGGCAACGCCAGCAGAGCGCAGAGCAAAAAGAACCCCTTCCAGCCGATCATCTCCACCAACCAGCCAGTGGCAGCGTTGGCGAAGGTGCGCGGCATGGCGGCAAGGCTGGTGAACAGGGCGAACTGGGTCGCAGTGTAGGCAGGGTGGGTGGTGCGCGCGATGAAGGCGACGAAGGCGGCGGTACCCAGTCCTACACCGAGTGCTTCGAGACCGATGACGATGGCCAGTTGCGCAAGCTCCAGGCTGGTAATTTCGGCGTGGTGTCCCACCGATGCCAGCCAGGCGAAGCCGAGGATGGAAACCACCTGCACCACCCCGAACAACCACAGCGCGCGGTTGATGCCGATCTTCACCATCCACAGGCCGCCGAGCAAACCGCCGATGACGGCGGGCCACAGCCCGGCATTCTTGGCGATCAGCCCGATTTGGGTCTTGCTGAAGCCCATATCCATATAAAACGGCGTGGCCAGCGCGGTGCACATGCTATCGCCGAGTTTGTAGAAAAAGAGAAAGGCGAGAATCAGCAGCGCACTGTTCCAGCCCCGGCGGGTGATGAATTCGTGAAACGGCTCGACCACCGCTTCGCGCAGAGTCTTGGGCGGTGCAGCGCGATGCGGCTCTTGCACGACAAGGGTCATCGCCACCCCGGGCAGCATGAACAGGGCAGTGATGATGAACACCAGGTTCCAGGGCAGAAAGTCGGCGAGGATAAGCGACAGCGAACCGGGCACCAACCCGGCGACGCGGTAGGCATTGACATGCACCGCATTCCCGAGGCCCATCTCGCTATCCGCCAGCAGTTCGCGGCGGTAGGCATCCAGAACAATATCCTGGGTGGCGCCGAGGAAGGCGAGCAGCGTGGCGATCCAGGCGATGGTGTGCAACTCGCTTTGCGGCGAGAACGCGCCCATCGTTGCAATCACCAGCAGCAAGCCGATCTGGGTCAGCAGCATCCAGCCGCGGCGGCGGCCGAGCAGAGGCAGGACGTAGCGGTCGAGCAGCGGCGACCACAGGAACTTCCAAGTATAGGGAAACTGAATCAGCGCGAAAAGACCGATGGTTTTCAGGTCAACGTGTTCGCTACGCAGCCAGGCGGGCAGGAGGTTGAACAGCAGGTACAACGGCAGGCCGGAAGAAAATCCGGTGAAGACGCAGATCGCCATGCGGCGGGTGAAGAGTTGTTGCCAGACGGTCAATTGGTTGTGCGCTCTGCGCTCGCCCTTTTCCACTTGTGGCCCCCACCGTTGAACAACCCCTTTTTGGGCGGATCACCCTGGACAATAAGAAACCCGCACTCCTTTTCAGGAAGCGGGTTTCAGGACATCTCCGGACGTTGCCGGACTAATAACTGGCGGAGAGCGAGGGATTCGAACCCTCGGTAGAACTTTTGATCCTACACTCGCTTAGCAGGCGAGCACCTTCGGCCTACTCGGTCAGCTCTCCACGATTCGTATGTGCCTGTTGTTGGCGGAGGAAGTAGGATTCGAACCCACGGTACTTTCGCACAACGGTTTTCAAGACCGCCGCCTTAAACCACTCGGCCATTCCTCCCTCAAGTCCGTCAGTTATGTACCATTTCAAAAAAGGGCTGTCAATGCTTGAAGACCTTTCGAGCGGGAAGAAAAGCCCCAAAAAGCGCTCTGCTGTCGTTTAGCGAACCGCCTCAATGGCCTCGGCCAGCTTTTTGACCCCGACGATCTCCATGCCCTTGACCCCACCCTTGGGCACGTTGGCCAGGGGAACAATCGCCTTGGTAAAGCCGTGCTTGGCAGCTTCCCGCAAGCGCTCCTGCCCGCTGGGCACGGGCCGAATCTCGCCGGACAACCCGACCTCGCCAAAGGCCACCAACTCCACGGGCAAGGGTTTGTTTTTCAGGCTGGAAAAAACCGCCAGGAGCAGGGGTAGATCGGCGCTGGTTTCGCTGACCCGCACCCCGCCCGCCACATTGATGAACACATCCTGGCCAAAGGTGGCGATACCGCCGTGGCGGTGCAGCACCGCCAGGAGCATGGCCAGCCGGTTCTGCTCCAGCCCCACCGTGACACGGCGGGGATTCTCGCTGTGACTGTCGTCCACCAGGGCCTGCATCTCAACGAGCAGGGGGCGACTGCCTTCCCAGATCGCCATGACTACACTGCCGGGCATGGGTTCGGCGTTGCGAGAGAGAAAGATGGCCGAGGGGTTGGAGATCTCACGCAGACCTTTGTCGGTCATGGCGAAGACCCCCAGCTCGTTCACCGCCCCGTAGCGATTCTTCACCGCCCGCATCACCCGAAAACGGGAATCCCCGCCGCCTTCGATATAACAAACCACGTCGATGATGTGCTCCAAGACCCTGGGGCCGGCAAGATCACCGCTCTTGGTGACATGGCCCACCAGGAAGATGGCCACCCCGGTCTGCTTGGCAAACTGGGTGAGCAGGGCGGCGGACTCCCGCACCTGGCTAACGCTGCCCGGCGCGGACTGGCTGTCCGCCACCTGCATGGTCTGGATGGAATCGATCACCATGACCTCGGGGCGTTCCTTGAGCGCGGTGGCGCAGATATCCTCCACCCTGGTCTCGGCCAACAAAAGCAACGCCTGGTCCGGCAAACCCAGCCGCCTGGCCCGCATGGCGATCTGCTGGAGCGACTCCTCGCCGGTCACATAGAGGCATTTGCGGGTGAGGCTCAGATTGCAGCAGACTTGGAGCAAGCCGGTGGACTTACCCACCCCAGGATCGCCACCGATGAGCACCACCGAACCCGGCACCAAGCCGCCGCCAAGAACCCGGTCCAATTCGCCCATGGTGGTGGAAAAACGGACCAGCTCATCGCGGCCCACCTCAGCCATGGTCTGCACTTGGGCAAGGGAGCCGGAATACCCCTGGAAACGGCTCGCCGCCACTGAGGCTGGTTGCTGCTCGGCCAAGGTATCCCAGGCACCGCAACCATCGCACTGCCCGGCCCATTTGCTGAACACCCCGTTACAGGCGCTGCAGACATATGACATCTTCTCTTTCGCCATTACCGGCAGCCCCACATTTGCTCAACTGTCATGACTCTCTGCCTTTGTCCTTTCACTCTTGATTTTTCACTGTCCCCAAAGCCTTTCGCACCGTTTCGGCCAGCACCCGCATGGTAAGGGGCTTCATGAGAAAATGGCTGATGCCCTGCTCGGCAGCCGAATCTTCGTCGATTGCCGAGCTGTATCCGGTACAAAGGACCACCGGCATGGCAGGCCGGAGCTTCCGGACCTCCTGGACAAGCTGCACCCCGGACATCTTGGACATGGTCTGGTCGGTGATCAACAAATCAAAATCATCCGGTCGACTGCGAAACTCTTCCAGCGCCTCAAGAGGCTTGGTTCTGGCCGTCACCCGGTAGCCCAACCCGGAAAGCATAGCCTTACCCATCTCGGCGATACTTATTTCGTCATCAACAAAAAGAATCCGCTCCTGGCCGGAAGGAAGCGCCCATTCCTGCACGCTTGCCGCCGCAATCTCCCCCTTGCCGATCTGCGGCAAATAGACGCGGAAAACCGTCCCACTGCCCATACCACTCTCCACCTGCACCATGCCCCCATAGCTTTTCACAATGCCATGCACCACCGACAGCCCCATGCCCGAGCCCTTGCCCACCTCCTTGGTGGTGAAATACGGATCAAAAATCCGGGCGAGAATCTCCGGAGGCATCCCCGGCCCGGTATCGCGCACGCTGAAGAGCACATACGGACCCGGCAACAGATCACCTTGCCCAACAAGCTCCTCTTCACCCAGCACCACATTTTTCATGACCACGGTCAGAACTCCCCCCGCCGCCTCCATGGCATGGAAGGCGTTGGTGCAGAGATTGACCACGATCTGGTGGATATTGGTAGGATCGGCCAGGATAGCGCCGCAATCTGGATCAATATCCTCACGGATTTCAACGCTCGTTGGAATCGAGGCCCGGAGAAACTTGAGGGCCTCCTTGACAATGGGGTTGGGCGAGATCGGCCGCCGTTCCTCCCCGCTTTTCCGGCTAAAAGCCAGAATCTGCTTCACCAAATCCCTGGCCCGCAGCCCCGCCCGCAAAACCTCCTGAATATCAGCCTTGGCGCTGCCCGCCTGTTCCGGAAGACTGCGCTTGACCATCTCGGCATAACCCAGGATGGCGGCAAGGATATTATTGAAATCATGGGCAATCCCTCCGGCCAAGGTACCAATCGCCTCCATCTTCTGGGCCTGGCGCAATTGCTCTTCCAAGAACTTTCTCCCGCTGATGTCCTGGCAGATGGTGAGAATTTCCAGCTGTTCCTCTCCTTGCACCACCGTGGCATTGAGTTCCACCGGGGTGAACTCTCCCTGACCATCGACATAATCCAGCTGCAGATGGCGAAGAGAACCCACCCGGACGCATTCCTTCACCGCCTCCCGATTCCTGGCCAAATCATGTTCCGCGGTCCACTCGCTCACTTGGTGACCCATAATCTCAGCCAGGTCTTTGTGGCCGGTCAAGCGCACATACTCCGGATTGGCATCCAGCACCCGCCCCTCGCCATCTATCTTCACAAACCCGGTGCCGGTGGTTTCGATCAGAACCCGATATTTCTCCTCGCTTTTGCGCAGGTCTTTTTCCATACCCCGTTGCTCAGCCACCATCTGGTTTGCCGCGTTGGCCAAAGAGCGAAACTCTACAAAATCGAGACCGGAAGTCTCCATCTGCACCTTTTCTCGCGCTGCCTTGTCAAAAAAATCCTCGAGGACGATAAAGGCGTGCTGGATTCTCCCTGCCGTTTTGCGAACAACCAGCAAACCGGCCAGAAAGGTCGCAAGCATCAAAAGCAGATCCAGGCCGACGATCAGAACAATCTCGTGCTGTAATTCCCGCCTTGCCCCCGCACTGGCGGCCTCGAGATCATCCAGATAGACCCCAGCCCCAACGTACCATTGCCAATCCTTGACTCCCTGCACATAGCTGAGTTTCAAGGTGTTCCGCTCTTCCCCCAGTTTCGGCATCACGTACCGCAGGAAGCCGCCGTCCTTCCGGGCCAAGGCAATGGCTTCCTGTACAATCTTCACCCCATTGACGTCGGTCACCCCAAGCATATTCCTGCCCTTGGTCGGGTAGGTCAGAGCAAGCCCGTCCCACTGGCCGACAAAGATATATTCGGCGCCGCCAAAACGCAATTTCTCAATGCGCTCCAGCACCTCGGCTTTAACATCGGCCTCGGTGTCTTCCAGGTATTCGCCTGCCCCGATGAAACAATCAAGTTGCGGCAGATATTTGATAAAGGCAATCTTCTCAAACTCCTGCTCCGGGGGAAACCCCGGCTTGGGCCAGCGGTAGGAAACAAAGCCCTCACCTTTACTCCGGGCGACCTCTATCATCTCTTGGATTACAAAGGTGCCCTCGGCATCCTGCTTCGACAGGAGATTTTGTTGCTCAAGTTCCGGCCGAGCCGCATGAAGCACCACCGTGCCGTCCATGTCAAAAATGAAGAAATAGCCCCTGCCGTTGTTAAACCGCTGCTTGCGCAAAGCCTCACGCACCAAAATGCGGAGTTCCTTTTTACTGTGCGAACCTTTGCTGATTTCATAGAGGTGACTCACCACCCCATGGGCGTCCCGGACCCTGGATTCGAGATTCCCCTGCACCCTGGCCCGAACTTGCGTCTTCTTAAACTCTATATAGGAAATCGCCTCGGCGACCTGCATTTCAAGCTGTTTCTTGCGTGCCTCAACCTGCTGGCCCCAAAGCGCATCCACCTCGCGCCGATAGCGACCGTACTCATGGACGACTTCAATGCCACCCAGGACGAGGACCAGTCCGGCAACCACCATCGACATGGTGACCAGCAGTTTTCTGGCAATGCTATTCGCAGGAAGAATCATTAACAGCCCCCAGGGTGAAACATTCTCGCCACATCACTATTCAGACAAGCCTGGCCAGCACCTGATTGGCCACGGGCAAACCTGCCTTGGTAAGACGCAGGTTGTCTTGGCTGACCGCGACCAGCCCCTGCTGGTGCAATTCCTCGAGTATCTTCCCATAATAGCCAGGCGGCGTCAAACCAAACTGGCGCTGCAATCGGGCAAAAGAAATCCCGTCGAGCATCCTGAGCCCCATGACCACGCTTTCCCGAAATCGGGCTGCCAGGGGCAGGCATTCCGCCTCGTCCAGGGGGAGCTCCCCTCTCTGAACCAACTCAACAAACGGTTCGGGCTCCCGCACCATGCTGACCCTGAACCCGGACAAACAGGAAACCGCGCCAGCCCCCAACCCCAGATAGGCCCCGTTTCGCCAGTAGTTGAGGTTGTGACGGCATTGAAATCCCGGCCGAGCGTAGTTGGAAATCTCGTAGCGCTGCAACCCAGCCTGGGCCAACAACGCATGGGTGAGGTCGGCCATGGCCAAGGCCTCGTCCTCTGCAGGCAGGGAGAGTTCGCCCTTATCAACCAGACGGGCAAAGGGGGTCTCCTCCTCAATGGTCAGCTCATAGCAGGCCAGATGTTCCGGCGCATGGGCCAGGGCCTGGGCGAGACTGTCCTGCCAAGCCGCACTGCTCTGCCCGGGCAGACCGTACATCAGATCCAGATTGATATTGGCAAACCCGGCCCGCCGGGCAGCCGTAATGGCGGCGTCGGCCTCGGCCAGCGTGTGGCTCCGACCAAGGCCAACCAACAGTCGGTCGGAAAAGGCCTGCACTCCGAGACTCAAGCGATTGACCCCACCCCGGCGCAAGACCGTCAGCCCCTGCTCGTTGACAGTGTTGGGGTTGGCCTCCACCGTGATCTCGGCCTCGGCCGCAAAGTTAAACGATTCCAGACACAGGCGAACCAAACCGGCCAGGTCGCTGCCGCCATAGATGGTTGGGGTACCACCGCCGATAAACAGGGTGGCAAAGGTCCGCTCCCGGCACCACTGCTGCCCGGCCCAATAACGGATTTGCCTGGACAGCGCCGCAAGGTATGCCGCCGGTGGCGACTGGCAGGCATAGGAATTAAAGGAGCAGTAAGCACACCTGCTCTTGCAGAAGGGGATATGGAGATAGAGGCCAGGCGGCTCTTCGCCGCTGGCTGGGGTGATGACAGTAAAATCGATGATCGCGGGCTTGGGCACCATCACTCTCCGGCGATAAGCGCCCGACTCTGACAACGGATATCCTCCAACAAGCCATGGTCGGCGAAGCTGAAAGGCTGCTCACCCTCCCCCACGATGAGATGATCGAGAAGCTGAATCCCGGCAAAACCCAGGGCGATGAAGAGATGGCGGGTGAGTTTTTTATCCTCCGCCGAAGGGGTCAGGCTGCCAGAGGGATGGTTGTGGGCGATGACCACCGAGGCGGCATGGTGCTCCAGGGCCAGCTTGATCAACTCCCGTGGGTGCACGGTGTTGCTGGCCAGGGTTCCTTCCGCCACCAGCTGGGTATCGATGATCCCCAAGGAGACGTCGAGGAAAACCGCCATCAGCACCTCGCGCTTGAGGCCGCGCATGGAGTGGACCAGATATTCCCCCACCTCGCGGGAGGAGCGGAGGTATTCCTTGGCCACCAGCCGCTGCCGCAGGTAGCGCCGGGCCACAGACTGAACAAAGTGCAGGGCAAACCCGTTCTTCGGTCCGACCCCGTCAATCAGCTCAAGCTCGACCTGGCTTGCATCCAAGGCCTGGGCCAGGGTGCCAAATTGCTTGAGCAGCAAACGGGCACTCTCCTTACAATCCTTGCGCGGGGTGCCCAAAGAGAGGAGCAGCTCCAACACCTCAGCGTCGGTGAAGCCGTCCAGGCCGTGGCCCAAAAACCTGTCCCGCAGCCGCTGCCGGTGGCCATCGCCTTTTTTCTGCCAGTCGGTTTTATCCATGCTTGGCCCGATGGAATTATCCTTATTCTGCCAACGCCTTGACAAACAAATCGTTGGCCAGCCCCGGATTGGCCTTGCCCCCGGTCTTCTTCATGAGCTGCCCCACGAAAAACCCCATGACCTTGGTCTTGCCTTCCCGGAACTGCTGGGCCTGCTCGGGATTGGCCGCAATAATCTCTTGAACCATGGCCAGAATCTCGCCCTGGTCGCTCATCTGGACCAGCCCCTTCTCCTTGACCACTGTTTCTGGATCCTTACCGGAGACCATCATCTCCTCGAAGACGGTCTTGGCGATCTTGCCACTGATGGTGCCTGCGTCGATCATGGCCAGCAGCGCGGCGAGATTATCGGGAGAGACCGGACACTGGCTGATGTCCATGGCCTCATCACCCTTCATCAACCGCATCAGCTCGGTCATCAGCCAGTTGCCTAGCTTTTTGCCGTTGGGATACCGAGCCAAGGCCGCCTCAAAATAATCGGCCAGCTCCTTGGAAGAGGTGAGTACCGAAGCATCGTTGTCCGACAGCCCCAACTGATCCACAAAACGCTTTTTCCGCGCATCAGGCAGCTCGGGCAGGGTGGCACGGACCTCTTCAATCCACGCCGCGTCGATCACCACCGGCACCAGGTCCGGGTCCGGGAAATAACGGTAATCGTGGGCCTCCTCCTTGGAGCGCATGGAGTTGGTCACGTTGCGGTCCGCATCCCAGAGCAGGGTTTCCTGGATAATCTTGCCGCCGTCCAGCAACAGATCTCGCTGGCGGCGCACCTCGAATTCCAGCGCCTTCTGCACGTTTTTGAAGGAATTCATGTTCTTGAGCTCGGTGCGGGTGCCCAACTCCTTCTGGCCCACGGGCCTGAGCGAGATATTGGCGTCGCA
>CALMMG010000155.1 GCA_937868185.1 uncultured Pseudomonadota bacterium | reverse complement strand
TCTTTACTTCAAGCGGCAGGCTTGTTATAAAAAACGCTCGCCATCAGGATGACCACCGGCCCGTGGATGAGGAGTGCGACTGCTACACCTGCCGCAATTATTCCCGGGCCTATCTGCGGCATCTCTTCATGGCCAGGGAGATTCTCTCCTCGCAGTTGAACACCATCCACAACCTGCATTATTATGTGGGGCTCATGGCCCGGATACGCAAGGCCATTGAAGAAGATCGTTTCAGCCAGTTCCGGCAGGAGTTTTATGCCAAGCGGACGGTGGAGTAATAAGGAGCGGGCGGATTAAGGTCTGCCAGAGAAATTTAAACTGAATCGGAGGGGATTATGGTTAGTGTAGCTTATGCCGCAGACGCTGCGGCCGGTGCTGGTGGGGCGCAAGGGTTGATGAGCTTTTTGCCGCTGGTGTTGATCTTTGTCGTGTTCTACTTTCTCCTGATCCGGCCCCAGCAGAAAAAGGCCAAGGAGCATCAGGAATTTATCGCCAATCTCAAGAAGGGCGACGAGGTTCTCACCAGCGGTGGCCTCCAGGGCAAGATCACCGGTCTGACCGATCGGGTGGCAACCCTTGAGATCGCTGAGAATGTACGGGTGAAGATTGCCCGCCCTTATATTCTGGGCTCGGTTGCGGCCATGGAAGGCGGGGATAAAAAAGAGGGTGCGGCCTGCGCTATTGGTGGCGGTGGGAAGGGGTGTTGAGGTTGAGTTAGCCCTTCACCGGGAGTGAAGCGAATGATGAGATTTTTGGCCTGCCTGGGTTTTCCAGGCAGGCTTTTTTTGTGCGGCTTATGGGGAGAACTCTCAGTCGGCGTTGTTGTCATCTCCCAGACTGCCAAAACTTAAAAAGCTCAATCGAGATGACTGTGTAGATGATTGCGAACAACACCTTGAACCATTTCGAAGAATTGGTATTACGAATTTTGTGAAACAGATTCTCGTGATTGAGCCAAATTAGGCCAACCCCTATGAACGCCAGCATGGTCGCCGCACTATGGTCCCAGATCGCGACGAACCCTTCGCCGATGTGTTTTTGTTTCCAAGTAGCTGCACTGAGGACCAATGTTCCAAGGCCAATATTGCGAAGGTGATCAAACACTAACTTTACGAGTGAGTCATCGCGGGCGTACTTGTCGAGATAATGAAAGATCGTTTATGCCTCCTAACGGGACTTATGTGTTTAGCGGTTTTATAGAATTCAGAAGAGCAACAGAGCGGCGAATCAGTATGTTCATTTCTTTGCTTGCCCAAAGAAACGAACCAAAGAAAGGGCCCCCTGTGTCCCTTGTCCCGCCGTTGGCGGGATGCCCTGTGCTCCTCAAAGCTGCCGGGACGTTGCAAACTCGCTGCGCTCAAACAGTGCAACCTCCCTTTTCGGCAGCTTTTCCG
>CALMMG010000154.1 GCA_937868185.1 uncultured Pseudomonadota bacterium | reverse complement strand
TGGCCATCGAAGCCCGTTACCAACGCAACCGCGCCAGCTGGGAGCCGCACCTCACTCACAGCCGCGCCGCCATTCTCGCCGCAGCCGATACCTGCACCCAGCACCGCACCGCCTTGATCTTAGGAGCAGGACTCATCAACGACGTGCCCCTGGTCGAGCTGGCCGGTCGTTTCCAGCAGGTGATCCTGGCCGATATCCTGCATCTGCCCCGCAACCGCCGCAAGGCCGAAGCCGTGGCCCCCAACATCACCTGTCTTGATTTCGACTGCACCGGAGCGGTGGAGAAACTGTACCAGGCGGGCAATACCCTTGATGACGAAGCGGCGATAACCCTGTTCCGCCAGGGTTCGCCCAGCCTGCCCCCCGCTCTCGCCTCGGGCTGCGACCTCACCGTCTCTGTAAATCTTGCCTCCCAGCTCGGCGACCTGCCGGCCAAGTGGTTAGCAAAAGGGCGGACCCGGGATGAGGATTTTTCGCTGCATCTGCGGAGGGCTGCGGCGCTGCGCCACCTCGAATGGCTGCAGGGGCTGCCCGGAGTGCGCCTCTTGATTGGCGACCGCGCCCTGGTGGTACGAGGATTGGATGAAAGCGAGGTGGAGCGGGAGGTTATTCTGGGGGAGGGGGATCTGGAACCCCCTTGTGACAGTTGGGTTTGGAGATTCGCCCCAGCCCCGGAATGGGATAGTCGCCATCACCTGGAACTTGAGGTTGGCGCATATGTTCTTGGGAATCAGCCCCTTCGGACGGACTATGATATCAAGTGAAATTAAAAAAACCGGGACAGATCTATTTCCTTCCTTTAGAACAAGAAGCATAATATCAGCCTCAGGCATAGACACTCTTCTTCCACCTCCCAACTCAAAGAAACCGGGAATTATCCCTACTTCTACCGTGGACCCACAATGAAAAAAAACTTTAAGTTGACCCACCCAAAAATCAAAGTTCCAAGGCTGGTTGAAGCCATCAAATTTGAAGTGAGAAAATATTTAAAAAGAGAGCGGAATAAGCCGCTTCCCGACACGGTCGATTTTTGGGATTTTGACTGCCGGTTCGGGGCGGATGAGGAAAGCGCTGAGGTGATTCATGTCTCCGCCATCAACAAATCCATTGATGAGGCCGAAGCGAAACAGCTCGAATCCTTTTATCTGGAAATTCTCGCTAAACCGGGCCGTCGCACCAAAAAGCCCAAGGAAGAGGTGCAAATAGAAGGGGAAGAAGAAGCGTAGAGAGGTGGGGGCATATGGAGAGGCTACCACGAGCTCTTGCCGGCAGAGGCTGCAACTGAAGATGGTTGCGGCCTTTTGTTTTTAGATCCGCTTTTCTGGTAAAATAAGCTGGCCTGAGACAGAAATCAGGAGTCAGCCTTACTGCGCTTGGCTGGTTGGTTCGTTATCCTTTGGGAATTGGAGTTGCGGATGGAGATTGTTTTGATGGTTGTCGAGTTCCACCTGGCCGGCTGCCGCACTCTCAAGGAAAAACGCCATCGTCTGTCGGGGATCAGGGACAGGTTCGGGAAAGAGAGCAATGTGGCGGTCTGTGAAAGCGACTACCATGACCTTCTCCATCAGGCCCAGTGGTCATTTGTCGTCATCGGACTCAGCCGCAGGAAGGTTGATCAAACCCTGGCCGGAATCGATGCCGTGACAACCAGGGTTGACGTGCAGGTCAAATAAGACCGGGGGATCACTCAGAGCAGATTGTAGGTGGTCTTCATCGTCTGATAGATCATGGAGGAAATCCTGCGGATCACGTTGCCCCGGGCCATTGCCCAGTGCCCGTAGTTGCTGGCCGCTCTTTGTTTTTCAATGATTCCGACCACCACATAGGGATAGCGGCGGCCGTTCTGCCCCTTGGGGGCCAAAATACCCATATCCCCGCAGAGTTTCGCGGTGGTGCCGGTCTTGTTGTAGACCAGGGTGCCTTGGGGGATCGACGTCCCGCAGTAGATCCGGTCGCGGCCGGGCAGGGCCATCAACCGGCGCAGCTCCTCGTCGTGGGGGAGTTCCTCACGCCAGAGCGCCACCAGGAACCGGCCGTAGTCCTGGGCCGAGGCCTTGTTCCGGTAAGTTTTCCCGCCTCCGGGGATGTATTCGACAATGCTGGTTTCGCGGAGCATCTGGCCGTAATGCTTGCGCAGGATATTCTGCGCCGCCTTGGGGCCGCCGACCTGCCGTAAGACCCAGTTGGTGGCATCGTTGTCGCTGTGTTGGATCATCGCCTCCATTTTGCTCCGGGCCGTGGAGGTGTAAGTCTGTTTTCCCTCCTGGAGCTGATGGAAATAGGCGAGGGCGATGAACGGCTTGATCATGCTCGCCGCTTGGTAAGGGCTGTTCACGTTGATCTCGACAATGGTTTCCCCCTTGGTCAGATCAATGGCCAGCCAGCCGGTTTTCTCATCCTGGTCGACCAGTCCCTTGCCCCGCAACTCATCGAGATACTCCTTCACCTGTTTTTCCAGATTGCCGTCGGCGGCGACGGTTCTGGTGAGGCATTTCTTCTTGTCGCCGGTGAGCACCGGAACCGGCTCTGCCGGTGTTTTTTGCTTTTTGCCCAAGGGGGATTCCGGCGCGGCTTGCGCAGAGGCGACCTTCGGAGCCTTTTCCTCATGGTCAAGCAGGCTTGACTCGCCGAAAACCACTTCGTTGTTTTCCTCCCGGGTGATGGAGGCGGCGATGCCTGCCTTGGCCAGCAGTTTGGCGTGGAGGCGGGCCACCCCCATGGCCGACTGCTTATCCGTCTCTCTTCTGTAGATCAGGGTGAACTTGCCGTCTCCGCTCTTCTCGATAAAAAGATCCTTGCCGACCTCGGCGCCGAGGTTGCGGTAGATTATCTGATACTGTTCGGTCAAGGCGACGAGGTTCGGGCCGTGGCCGTAACAGACATTGTAGAGTTCGTGGTAATCTTCATCCTTGATGGCCCTGGCGTCGCCCAGCTCGACCTTGTTGAGGAGTACGCTGTGACGAACCGCCAGCTTTGCCGCGGCAAGGGCGGTGGTGTTGCAATCATAGATGATCCCGTAGCGGTCGCCGCGCTGAATAAGGCGCAATTCCTTGCCGACCTCGGGGCCGAGCTGGGCCTCCAGCTCCTCCTTGTAATCCTGGAGGTTACGCAGGTCGGCATCCCAGATATAGAGCACGTCGTAGCGGCTGCTGTCCGTGGCACCCATTGCCCCCGAGGCAACAAACAGGAAGAGCAGGGGCAGGAGGCAGCGCGTGATCGCGGTGTGGCGGAGGCAGGAATAAATACCAAGACGCATCATGCGCTTACTGCGGGCGGTGGTTGCTCTCACTGCGGCTGATTTCTTCTGATTTCTAATACACATTACCCGTTAAGAAAACCCACTCGACCAAGAATTGCAAGGCTTGGAGGGATATTTATTGTCTCGGCAACGAAATAGCCGTGTCAACCGGGGTTGTTTGATAGATTTTTTTAAAGAGATCGAGTTTTGCTTACCAAGCTATCTCCCCAGTGAGAGATTTTGCTGCCGGGGAGCAAAGAGGAAGAAACAGTATCATCCGGCTTTGCTTCTCGCCTGACTCGCCTTCTCCGGTTTACCCAGTTTCAGATAGGCCTTTTCCATCAATAGCCAGTTCTGCTTGATCAGGCCGTAATCCTTGCCGGCCAGGCTGTTGGACTTGATACAAAACTGGACCACCTGGTCATAGTCCTTCTGCCCATACTTCACCTGGGCCATCTCCTGCCACAGTCTGGCGTTGCGGGGTTCAAGGCGGAGAGCCCGCTCCAGCATCATTTCTGCCTTAGCAAACTGGCCGGCCCGCACATTCTGCCGGGCGCTGGCAAGCAAGGTTCCGGCAGCTTTCCCTTCTTTCGGCACCACCACCGATTCATGACTGGGGCTGGCTGCCGGGGCCGGAGCCTCAATCGGCGCCGGCGTTGGAGTGGGACGAGAGACCGCAACAGGTCGGGCGGGCCGTTCAACATGCTCTTGCCCCGCGCAGCCATGCAAGAACAGCGTCGCCGCCATAAGCAACCCGACCTTCCAGCCCATCTGCCATAAACGGTTATGGTCTCCCTGCTTCATCTCGTTTTCCTTCATTCTCAGCGTCTTTACGCGGGCTCAACCCTTGAGCCCGATGGGGGCAGCGCCCATTCCATCGGAGCGATTTGGGTGCCACCGGTTCCTCAGGCTGCCCTTTAACGAAACCAGTTACGGATCGTGTTCAAAATCCCAGGGCTCTTCCGCTCCTGCGCCCCATCACCTTTTGTAGCCCCGGCGGGCACCGTTCCGGCCACAAAGGGAAGTACCACATTGTCACGGGAATCGCCAGCGGAAGGACCATAGCTTTCCGCATTCACCCGGGCCCATTCAATCCCCTCCGGTTCCGTCAGCTCCAGGGGCTGGGGATGAAGAGCCTGCATGATCTTTCCCCACACCACCAGGGCACCACTGGCACCGGTGAACACGGTCGGCTTGTTATCGTCACGGCCGATCCAGACCACAGCCAGCCGGTTCCCGGTAAAGCCGGCAAACCAGCTATCCCGCAGCTCATCCGTGGTTCCGGTTTTACCGGCAGCCTGCACCGAATCCGGCAAATAGTTGGCCAGCGAACTCGCGGTGCCATTGCTTACCACCCGCTTCAGGGCAGTATTGAGCAGGAAGATATCCTGAGGCGAAAAGCGCTGCTCCACAGTAAGCCCGAAACGCTGGACCACCTTATTCTCCAGGGTCAGTACACTGCCGATGGCCCGCTGCGGCTGATAGAAACCACCCGTGGCAAAGAGCTGATACATCTGGGCCACCTCGAGGGGCGACAGCTCCGCGGTGCCCAGCAGGAAGGAGGGATAGGGTTTAAAATCCCGATTGATCCCTACCCGCTTGAGATTAGCCACCACCTTTTCCACCCCGACATCCATGCCGATCTTGACCGTGGCCAGATTATAGGAATGGGCCAGCGCCTCGTAAAAGGGTACCAGCCCATGCTCTTTCTTATCGTAATTGGCAGGCCGCCAAGCCTTGGCTCCGGCAACGGAGAGGGTGAAGGCGGTATCCTGCACCGGGGTTGCCAGGGTGTAGCCGTTGGCCAGGGCCGTCAAATAGACCAGCGGCTTGATGAGCGAGCCGATGGGCCGCTGGGCATCAAGGGCCCGGTTGAAACCGGCCTGCGAGGCGTCGCGGCTTCCAGCCACGGCGAGGATCTCCCCGCCCTCCCGACTGCTGACAATCACCGCCCCCTCAAGGCCACGGGTACCGGTCCGTTTTTCCAGGCCCGAAAGGGTTTCTCCCAGATGCTTTTCCACCTGCATCTGCACCTGGGGATCAAGGGTGGTAAGGATCTTAAGCCCATTGGAGGTGAGATCTGCCTCGTGATAGTCCTGCCCCAACTGGCGGCGCACCAACTCGAGAAAATCGGGATAGCGGTTAAAGCCGCTCTGCTCGGTCCCGCTTTTCTCCAAGCCGGTAGCCTTGGCCGTGCGATATGCCCCCTCGGAGATCACTTTTTCGGCCCGCATCACCTCAAGGACCACCTGCCGTCGTTGCAGAGAGCGCTCCGGATAACTGCGCGGGTCATAATAGGAAGGGCCCTTGATCATCCCCACCAGCATAGCGATCTGGGCGACAGAGAGATCCTTGAGTTCCCGTCGGAAATAGAACTGACTGGCCAGGCCAAAACCATGCACCGCCCTCCCCCGGTCCTGCCCGAGAAAAATCTCATTGGCATAGGCGGTGAGGATCTCGTCCTTGCTGTAATGCGCCTCCAGCAGCAGGGCCATGATCAGCTCGTTGAACTTGCGCTGCAGGGTACGCTCATTGTTGAGGAAGAAGTTCTTCACCAGTTGCTGGGTCAGGGTGCTGCCGCCCTGCACCGTCTTGCCGGCGCGGATATTGGCAACCATGGCCCGCAGGATTCCCAACGGATCAACCCCGGAATGGGAGTAGAAATGTTGATCCTCTACCGCCAGGAGGGTCTTGACCAGCAGCTCGGGAAGCTCCTTGCGGCTGCAAATCAGCCGATCTTCATTTTCCAGGGGATGAAAACTGCCGATCCGGGCCGGATCGATGCGGGCCAGGGGAATCTCTGCCCCGCTCTCGGTACTGGATATCTTTTTGATCGCACCGCCAGAAAACTCCACCGTGAGCCGGGCAGATTTTTCCAGCCCGTCGGGAAAGGCAAAATCCCTGGTCACCAGATGCATGACATTGCCAGCTTGGTCATAGCCGCCCGGATCCTTGGCTGCCTTGTCCCGCCGATATCCGCCCAGCTGCAGCTCCTCCGCAAGCATGGCCGGCGTAAAAGACAGCTCGGGGTACAACTCCAGGGGCCGCGCGTACACCACGGCGGGCAAGGCCCAACGCTTGCCGTCAAACTTCTGGCGGATCACCTTGTCCAGATACATGACGTACAAGCCAAAGGCAACCAGGGCCAGAAGCGTCACCACCACCGCGATCTTGAGCAGAGTCCAACGCTGGCCCCGGCCGCCCTTCTTTTTCGGAAATAATTTTTTCTTAACCAAAATTTGCTACACCCTTCAAAGCATGCACGGTTCCCGCTGGGGAAAAAAGCCGGCGAAACTCCGAAATATTTTATTTATTCAGCCTGACATACTGGGGGAATTTATTTTTTTGCGCTGCGGACGATTTACTCTATTTCCCTATACGCATTACCCCGTAATGAAACCCCACTCCTGCCGTAATTGCAATGCCTTGAGGGATATTTTTTATCTCGGGCATGGAATTGCCTTGCCATCCACCGCTGTGTTGATAGATCTTTTTAGAGAAAAAGATTTCCGGGAACAAGGGCGATCCTGCTCAAGAAAAATGGGAAACACGATGAAAATCAATTGGGCCTATCTTCGTAAGGGCTGAACCTCCTGCCAAAATGCTCAGGAGGTTCTTGAGCGGGAAAAAACAGTGATCACCGAGGTGGTTGACGCCCGCCAGGTGCGGATAGATAATGCGGCGGCGTGGGAGTTGTTGCACAAGGCAACGCAAATCACCATTGCCAAGGGAAAGCACCTTGCACCTTTACATCCGCAACAGGATGCAAAAGAGGAGATCCTCAAGCAGGTGATGGGGCCGAGCGGCAATCTCCGCGCGCCTACCTTGCGGGTGGGCGACACGTTTGTGGTCGGCTTTCATCCGGATTTTTACCAGCAATGGCGGCAACAAAAATAATGCCCCTTTGAAAACGGTGCGGGGCGGTCGTGTTGCGCGAGACCGGTTCAGATTTTACACTTGCTGCCTTCGAGCTTGGGGAACCCTTGCAGATTGAAGCTCTGACCGCAGCCGCAGGTGGTTTTCGTGTTGGAGTTGGTGAACTGCAGGCCGCCGTTGATCAGCTCGTCGGAGTAGTCGATGACCAGCCCGTCGAGAAACTGGACACTCGCCGCATCGGTCACAATCCGGATCGTACCCTCTGTGTGGATCACACTCTCTTTGGGCTGCATCTCGCTGGCAATGGCCGCCCCGTAAGTGAGCCCGGCACATCCCCCTTCCTTGACAAAGACCCGCAGGAATTCTCCTGGTTTCAACTTGCTGTTCAGCATCGCCGCTGCTTTTTCTTTGATGGTGATATGCATGAGAAAAACCTCCTCGGTTATTTTTGGTTCACCTGCAAATACTATTGGCAGGGTGGAGGAGAATGTCAAGGTGGTGGCGAACGGGAGAAGCAGGAGGCGCATAACGAGAATTTCTGCGCCAGGGCGAACCCGCAACAGCTTTATTTCTCGTAATCGAGTAAGATGTGCCTGGAATCCTGTCATAATCAAACAGCGGATGGGCGTTGTTGCTCGCCGGGCTCCCCCTAACACCGCTTAACCCCGACGCATCCGCGCACATGCGATCGGGCTTCAGACTGAAAGGATGCGCACATGTCCTCCCTTCTCCAATGCCCGGTTTGCCGGGAACCGTTGCTTGCCACCCCCTCCGGCTACCAATGCGTAGCGTTGCACAGCTTCGACGCCGCCCGCCAGGGGTACGTCAACCTGGTACTTTCCCACAACAAACATTCCAAGGAGCCGGGGGACGACCCGGAGATGGTCCTGAGCCGGAGACGGTTCCTGGATCTGGGGTATTACAACCCGATTTCTGACGGGATCAACGAGGCCGTCGCTTCCGTGCTTGCGGAAATGGAGCGCACCAGCGAATGCTCCGTCCTCGATGCCGGCTGCGGCGAAGGCTTTTATCTTGCCCGCCTCAAAAAGGCTCTGGCCCAGGGCAGTGCCCCGCAGCTGGCCATGGAGTACCACGGGGTCGATGTCTCCAAGTTTGCGGTCCGTTTCGCCACCCAGCGCGACCGGAGCTTGGGCTGGTTCGTGGCCAGCATCAACGATCTCCCCTATCTGGATGACTCTCTCGATATCGTACTCAATATCTTTTCCCCGGCCAACACCCCGGAGTTCGCCCGGATCCTCAAGGAGGACGGCAGCCTGGTCTTCGTAAGCCCCGGACCGAGACACCTCAACGGTTTGCGGGAGATCATCTATCCGGTCACCCGGGAGCATGCAGCACCTGCGATCACCGAAAAGGCTGAAGCGTTTTTTGCTCCTGCCGCCGTATCGCGGCTCACCTATCCCCTTTCCCTTAAATCCCACGAGGAGATCATGGACCTGCTGGCCATGACCCCCTACTACTGGAACATCGATCGGGAGACCAAAGCCAAGGTGGTGGCCCTGGACCGCTTGCAGCTGGATGTGGATGTGGAGATCCGGGTCTTCCGGAAAAAGTGCGGATAAAATGCCCCCCTGCCCCTGCAGGGGGGTTGATTTTTTCTGCCGCTTGACCTGGGTCAAGGCGCTTGCCCCGCGCATCGTCTATGGTGGTCACTCACAAGAACTCCCCCCAAAAACAGAAAGGAGATGCAGATGAGTTCCCTCTTTGAGCAAATCGGCGGCGAACAGGCAATGGCTGCGGCGGTGAACCTTTTTTACCAGAAGGTGCTGGCCGACGAGAATATCAATCACTTCTTCGCCGGCGTGGATATGCAGCGGCAGGGAAGGATGCAGAAGAACTTTCTGACCTTTGCTTTCGGCGGCCCCCAAAACTACGAAGGCAAGGCCTTACGGGGTGTGCATGCCAAACTGGTGGAAAAAGGGTTGAACGACAGCCATTTCGATGCGGTTGTCACCCATCTCGGCGCCACCCTCAAGGAACTCGGGGTGGCAGAGGCGCTGATCCAGCAGGTGGCGGCCGTGGCCAACACGGTGCGGAATGATGTGCTCTGCAAATAAATAAGGACCAAGCAGGGACCCGGCCATCAGCAGTGATGTTCACCAATCTTGGCAAACATCTGCACCAGTCCCGAGCAGAGGGTGTAGATGGATTTGATGTGGAGATTGGTGGTGCACGAGGCATCAAACAAGATGGTGAGCTTGGAGGGCAGATCCCCCTCCTCCCCCTGGTAGCAGATGAGCAGGGGGACTTTCGGCAGGGGGTGGAGGATCAGGGCGATATCCGCCTCGTACCAGGAAATAGCCTTCCCCATGAACAACCCGATCAGGTCGGTGAGCAGCTCCGGGTTGGCATCCGCCAGTTTCCTGAGCGGTTCCTCGCAGCGGCTGGTGAAAAGCCCCTGCCATTCGATGCCCCCGGGGATCTCCCGAAAGGAGATCCAGCTCCCGCTGAGCTCCGCATGGGTTGGGTGGGTGATGCAGGAGAGCAACGGGGCCAGGACCCAGGGGATGATATGGCATTCCGAGGTCATCCTGCCCTGGCGGTCGATAACGAAATCCTTGCCCAGGGAGTTGATGACGATGCTCTCCCCCCTGACCGTCGCCCCGATCAGGGGGGCAACCGTAGCCAGATCGCCCAGACCCATCTTGACCTGCAACTTGTCCAAAAACTCCGCCTGGCCTTCTTCCTTCTTTCCGGTTTTTTGATATCTCCCGGAAAATTCCGCCGCAATCCCTTGATCCAGATCCGGGCACTCCTTGAACTGCTTGCTACCCGCCGCGATGGCCGCGGCAAAGGCGAGGCAGGAGGGAAGCTGGCATTTGCCGCAGTTGGTTTGCGGCAGGATCTTGTAAACCTCTAGTGGGGAGCAAGCGGCTTTGGACATGGACGCAGGGTACTGAAGAACGGAAGAAAGAACGAGGGAATTACCTAGCCCTTTTCAAATTTTCTCATCTTGTCCCCGATCAGGGAGGCTTTTTCGCACTGGGACCCTTGTTTGGGATTGCAGTCGAGGAGGATGGTCATCACCTTGTCCGCTGTTTTATTGCAACCGGCGTCTTCCAGCCTGCCCAAAAGATCGGACATCAGCTTGTTGAATTGCACGCATTTTTCGTAATCGGAAGAGGCGCGCTGGTGGAGGATGGCCGCCTTTTCCAGGTCTTCCTTGATATCTTACAGAATTGTTTTCGACATGCAGTGAAGTCCTTTGGAAAAACCTAGGAGCAAGTCAGGATCAGAGTTAACAACATTCGCATTTCCGCTCAAGACCGATCGCTTTTTTCCACTTTTTTCTGCCACTCGGACGAGGGTAGCCCAGGTCCATGGGTATACTCTGGGTGACGGGTCACAGGGGATACTTTACTTCCCTCTGGATAATCAAGTATATTGATCCATAATTTCCGGGATGAATCGCCAGGTTGGCGGCGCCTTTTCAAGCATCTCCTGAGCGCTTCTGTTCGACATCCTAAAGAATGTGCTGATTGAGATCGAGAACACGCATAGAGTTGGGGCCGGGGTCACTTTAGGTTAACAAGCAATGATTACGCCCCGGCTTATCTAACAGGAGGAGAACATGCAAAGAATACGCTACGGATTCATTGTGCTGGCGATAGCGTTGTGCTTGGGGACTTCTGCCGCCGCGGAGGTGCGAATCGGTATTGGGTTCCCCCATGTGAGCATTGGGATCAACCTGCCGATGTACCCGGAACTCGTCCCGGTGCCGGGATACCCGGTCTACTACGCCCCCCATCTGCATGCCAACTATTTCTTTTACGACGGCATGTACTGGGTCTATGAGGACGATAATTGGTATGCAAGTTCCTGGTACAACGGCCCATGGGGATATGTGGAGCCATATTATGTGCCGCTGTTCATCCTGCGGATTCCCGTGCGCTACTACCGGCAGCCGCCGGTGTACTTTCGCGGCTGGCATTCAAATGCGCCGCCTCGCTGGGCTAATCACTGGGGCCCAGAATGGGAGCAGCATCGAAGGGGATGGGACCAGTGGCAGCGGAGCTCTGCTCCAGCGCGTGCACCGTTACCTGCCTACCAGCGGCAGTATTCGGGTGAGAGATATCCCCAGGTGGAGCAACAACCAGTAATCCATAACCAGCAATACCGTTACCAGCCGCGGGAGACGGTAATCCGCGAGCACTTTCAACAGCAGTTAGAGCAAAGAACACCCGCGCCTGCTCAGCGGGAAAGACAGACAGACCCGCGAAGGACAAACCCAAGGCAACAGGAACGTCCGGAAGGCACACGCTCGCAGCCACAGCAGCGGGAAACAGAAAGCTATGACCAGAGGCAGCAGCCAGATGCCGCACAGCGGGAGCAAAAGGCACCATGGTCGCAGCCACAGTCCCGGGGGGATGAAAACTTCCAAAGATCAGCCCCAAGCCAAAATCCTCCACAGCAGCGAGAGCCAACAGGCTATGACCAGAGGCAGCAGCCAGATGCTACACAACGGGAGCAGAAGGCACCAAGATCGCAAGACCATGAACAAAGAGCCCAGGATAGGGAGGATGAACGGGAACCCAACCGGGGCCATGGGCAAAGACAGAATAGAGATGAGGAACGAGGCCGGGAACGCAATAATTAACCAGATTTTTCGATTTCAGCTCTGCTACCCGTTATGCTCGTTTAGGCAAACATGACGGGTTGCAGGAAAAACCGGGACAAGCCTAAATAGTCCCATTATCCCTTTCAAATTTCTTCATCTTGTCCCCGATCCGGCTCGCTTTCTCGCACTGGGACCCTTGTTTGGGATTGCAGTCGAGGAGGATGGTCATCACCTTGTCCGCTGTTTTATTGCAACCGGCGTCTTCCAGCCTGCCCAAAAGATCGGACATCAGCTTGTTGAATTGCACGCATTTTTCGTAATCGGAAGAGGCGCGCTGGTGGAGGATGGCCGCCTTTTCCAGGTCTTCCTTGATATCGTCCGGGAGTATCTCTGCCATGCGGTGTGGTCCTTTAGGGGGAAACAGGGAAGGGGTCAGGATGAGAGTGTACCTCGTTCGCCTTTTGGGTCAAGGACGATCGTTTTTTTCTACCTTTTTCTGCCGCTCAGCCGAGGGCAACCTGAGATCCATGACCATGCCCTGGGTGGAGAGGATGAGCATCCGCGCTTCCTCCTCGATCCGCACCGGTTGCTCCAGGATGTGCTGCTGGAGCAGGACCTGAATCTGTTTGGCCGTAAGGGTGGTCCCCTTGCATTCCGGTTCGAGGACAAACATACAGCCATCCTTCCAGCCCGAGCAGCCGTAAGCTCTATTCCCCTTGACCACCTCCTTGCCGCAGAGCGGGCAGCTGCCCCAGCGGGTGGTATCCAGCCGGGCGGCGGAACTGCTCGTAATCAGGGTGCGGATGTAGCCGGAGATGGTGCCCATGAACTCATCGGGGTCCAGTTGGCTGCGCTCGATTTTCTTAAGCTTTTCCTCCCAATCCCCGGTCATCTCCGGCGACTTGAGGAGCGGATCCTGGATCAGGGCAATGAGGCAGCGGCCCATGTCGGTGCAGCGCAGATGTTTTTTATCGCGCTGGATATACCCGCGGCTGAGCAGGGTTTCGATGATGGCCGCCCGGGTGGCCGGGGTGCCGATCCCCCGCTCCTTGAGGGCTTCGCGCAGGGTGTCGTCCTCGACGAATTTACCCGCCGCCTCCATGGCGCCGAGCAGAGAGTTTTCGCTGAAGTGCTTGGGTGGGATGGTTTTGCCTTCGCGCAGGGAGGGTTCGTGGGGGCCGGATTCGCCTTCGCTGAAAAGGGGCAGGGTCTGTTCTTCCGCCGCTTCCTGGGACTGTTTTTTGTTGGCAAAGAGCACGGTCCAGCCGGGCTTGACGAGCTGAGTCCCCTTGGCCTCAAACTTCACCCCGTTGCTCTCTCCCTCCACCGTGGTGAGATTCTTGACGCAGACCGGATAAAAGGCCGCGATGAACTGGGTGGTGATCGCCTCATACACCAGTTGTTCGTTGGTGCCCAGGCTATGCGGCTTAACTCCGGTGGGGATGATGGCGTGATGATCGCTCACCTTGGTGTCGTCGATGATCCGCTTGCTGAAAGGGAGTTTCGTCAGGTTGAGGGGCGCGATCTCTTCGGGGTGGCTGGATTTAAGCTGCTCGAGGATTTTGGGGATTCGCGGCTGCAGATCCTTGCTCAGGTAACGGGAATCGGTCCGCGGATAGGTAACGAACTTTTTTTCGTAGAGGTTCTGGGTGGCAGCCAGGGTATCGGCGGCCGAGAGTCCGTGTGCTTTGTTGATCTCCCGCTGCAGGGTGGTGAGATCGAAGAGCTGGGGCGGCTGCTCTTTTTTCTCTTTTGCTACAACCCCGGTGATGGCAAAGGGATGGTCGGTGATTTTTTCCAGCAGCAGTTGCGCCTTTTCCGGCTTTTCAAACCGCTTGCCCGTATATTTGAACACCACCTCGCGGTACTTGCTGGTGAGCTCCCAGAAGAGCTGGGGCCGGAACTGGAGGATGGTGTCGTCGCGCTCCACGATCATGGCCAGGACCGGGGTCTGCACCCTGCCGATACTCCAGAGCACCCGGTCGGAGGTGCCGCCGATCCGACCGTGACGCACGGTGTAATAACGGGTGGCGTTGAGGCCAACGATCCAGTCGGACTCGCTGCGGCAGCGGGCCGCGGCATAAAGCGGATCGTAATCGTGACCGTCTTTGAGAGCCTTGAACGCCTCTGAAATGGCATCGGGGGTGAGGGAGTTGAGCCAGAGCCGGCGGATAGGCTTCTCCTCGCAGTTGCACAACGCCAGGATATAGCGGAAGATCAGCTCCCCTTCCCGCCCGGCATCCGTGGCGCAGATGATCTCATCGGCCTGCTGGCACAGGGTTTCGATGACCTGAAACTGCTCGTCTACCCCGCGGTTCTTGATCAGGGTAAGCTTGAACTTGTCCGGCACAAAAGGAAGGGTATCCAAGGACCAGTGCTTGAGGGCCGGATCATAGTCTCCCGGCTCCTGCAGGGTGACGAGATGGCCGAAGGCCCAGGTGATCGCGCAACCGCGCCCCTCGATATACCCCTTTTTCTTGGATTTAATATCGAGAACCTCGGCAATATCGCGCGCCACGGAGGGTTTCTCGGCAATTATAACTTTCATCGGACGATTTTCTCGCGGTCTATACTTTCGTCTGTTACAAACTATACAGCATGCTGACTCACCCCACCCTCACTGTACCCTGAGCGCCATACCCTAAACTGAATTATCCGCTGACGCAAGCGGGGAAGCCCCTCGATCTTCCCAACAGAAGAATGGCCATAATTATCTCAACCCCTTTACAATGGCATGTTACAATTGACCAGAACGAATACAAAGGAGCCCATTTACCTGTGGCTTGCATATCCTGATTTTCATTTCCTCTAACGGAGTACCTATGCACCTCTACAATATAATCGTAGGCGTTATGTTGCTTCTGTTCGGACGCAAACTTTTCTGGCTTTTTCTTGGGCTTGCCGGCTTTCTTGTCGGCATGGAAATAACCCCGCTGTTTTTTGGCGATCAACCGCACTGGATACAGCTGTCCATAGCGCTCGGCATGGGTTGTCTCGGAGCGATCCTGGCAATCCTTGCCCAGCGGATTGCCTTTGCTTGCGGTGGTTTTTTTGCTGGAATGTACCTAGCTCTCGGGGTAGGCCATTTTTTTGCCCTGGCTGACACCAATACCATGCTTTTCATTGCGATTGGCGGAGGAATAACCGGCGCAATAATCGCGACGCTGATTATGGATACCGCAATAACCATTCTCGTTTGCTTGGTTGGCACAGGAGCAATTGTCGGTGAATTACATCTCGGCCAGGCAATAAATATCCTTATTTTTCTCATCTTGACCGGGACCGGCTTTTTCTTTCAGGAAAAACTTTTGCCCGTCGCAACAAAAAATTGACCAACCCCCTTCAAGGATTCAACAACATAGTACCTATGAGCGAGGTCCGACATATGAGCCGATACCTGCTGGCCAACTGGAAATCTCACAAAACCATCAAAGAGGCAGAAGCGTGGCTGGAAAAGTTCTCCCACCTCCGTCGTCCTGATCCGCAACTACAGGTGATCATTGCCCCACCTATCCCTTTTCTTGTACCATTGTGGCAGAAAATTGAAAAAATGAACATTACCAACCTAGCCTTGGCAGTGCAGGATCTCTCGCCCTTTCCTTTGGGTTCCTATACCGGGGCAGTGGCGGCAACGATGGTCAGGGATTTTGCCGAATATGCCATTCTGGGCCATTCGGAACGGCGGCGGTATTTCCATGAAACCCACCAGGAGATTGCCAACAAGGTGAGTGAAGCGATTGGTGCCGGAATCAAGCCCATAGTCTGCGTTGACCAACCATATGCTCGGGCGCAGCTTGCCGCCATCCATGAAAACGATTTGGCCGAACTGATCATAGGGTATGGCCCGGTTGAAGCGATTGGCATTGAGATGCCACAATCTTTTACCAAGGCAACTGAGGCCATTGGCGCGATCCGGGCTATGGTCCCTGGCAGACCAATTCTCTATGGCGGTTCAATCAATACGAGAAACGCCGGTGATTATAGTGCCCTGGCAGGAATCAGCGGCTTGATGGTTGGCACTGCCAGCCTGGCCCCAGAGGAATTTGCCGCCATCGGACGTGCTCTCGCGCCGGCATAGAAACCGCGCCTGACTGAAAACCGGAACAAGACTATCAAACTCCATTAAAATCAAAATGTTACACATGGGAACACTGTGAAAATACGGCCACTCACCCCGGGAAATTACCCCAAAGCCTCCGCCTTGTTGCGGCAGGCATTTCCCCGTAGCACCTATGAATTACAATTAGTGGAAAATTTGCACAAGAATGGCAAGACGGTACATGAGTGGGTCTGTATCCATATCAATTCGGTCATCGGTTACATCGCTTTTACCAAGGCCTATAACGGCCCCGCTGTTTGCGGCTTGCACCTGGCGCCATTGGCAGTGAAGCCGGAGTTCCAAAGGCAGGGGATCGGCTCTGAGTTGCTTCGTTTTGCCTTAAGGCAGGAGGTTATCAAAACTAGCACCATCTTTGTTTTAGGCGATCCCCGCTTTTATCAAAAATTTGGTTTTGCGCCTTGCGCCATGCCCATGTGTCCCTTTGATAAAAACAATGCCCATTTCTTAAGCCTCCACAATGACACAACCAGCCAGTTCACCGTGGGGTATGAGGCGGAGTTTGGAGCTAAGGGATAGGGGCGGCTTTGGGATTGAGGAGAGGCGTCCTGACACTACTTCATCTTTGACTTCAGCCTGATCTTTTCCCCAACCACCATGAAATTGCCGTTTCCACAATGATGAATCGTCCGGGGGTTTTTCACTGCGGGGTCGATCCAGGCCTTGACGACTTCGAGGACAAACAAGCAATACTTGGCCACCATCCCTGTGTCGACTACCCGACACTCAAGATTTACAAAGCACTCCTCGATGAGCGGTGCGCCGACTAGCGCCGCAGGTTTAGGTGTAAGGCCAAACCTCTCGAACTTGTCTATCTTCGCCCCCGAGGTATTACCGCAACCCACAACTTTTTCCGCGATCTCCAGGGTGGGAATGTTCAGGACACATTCATTGGTTGCCTGTAACAGGCTGAAAGAATAGTTGCGATTGCTGATGACGCAACCCACCAGCGGCGGCTCAAACTCGAGCATGGTAGCCACGACATGGTCATGATGTTTGGACGCCCGCCGAGGGCGGTCGTGACCATGACGACCGGCCCCGGCTCGAGCAAGCCATAGACCTTGGACAGAGGAAAGGATTTTCTGGCCATGCTGGCACTCCCTTTCGACCGCGATTGACCTCGACATGCACCATTCCGGAATAACGGGGGACAGCCCCGGCTGAATGATTCTGCCTGAACGGTTCGCCAGTACAGCTCATTCTTCGGGATGGTGTTTCCCGACAATCCAGACACTACTTGCCTGCGGCCCTTCATCCCCGGCCCGCTCGACAAAACGCACCTCGGTGCCAATGGCCAGCGCGTCGAAATCCATGTTCAAAACACTGTTGCGGTGAAAATAGATATCTCCCCCGTCTGCGCTTACGATCCTGCCATAGTCCTCTGCCGGATACAACTCGGTGACGCGGCCGTGCGGACTTACTTCGTGCGTTTTGACCTCCCCTTTCTGGCGGCTGACATAAGCCCGCAGCTGTTTTTGGGCCGCATCAAAGGCATCCCGCACCGCGACATGGGCGTCCTGATGAGCTTGGTGCAGTTCCGGCTCACGGTTGATAATGATGCTTTCCTTGGGAAGGGTAATGTCGATGCTTACATGGTAGAGACCGCCTTTATGGTGATGTTTATGGGGTGCCTCTACCACCACCCGGCAACTGACCATGTTTTCACAGAAGCTATCCAGTTTTGCCGCTCTCTCCCGGATATAGGTGTCAATGGCCTCGGAGGCATCCATACTGCGGTAAGTGATCTGTAAGGGTATCTGCATGTTTCCCTCCTTTTCAGGCAACAAACACTGCCGGGGTTTGCCTCTTTGCAAAACATCCCGGCCCTTTTTCCTCCTGCTCGCCTGGCCCCGAGTCATCCGATTATTCTCGAACCCACGTAAGCCGGATGATTTTTTCACCATCACCGTAAGTGAAATCAAGCTCCCCCTGGTAGGCGTTGTTCAACGCCTCGCCAATCCGCCGGGCCAGGTGGATGCCGGTGGTGGTCACGAGGGTGCGGCCTTCTTCCTCCACAATGGCCATGAGACGCTCCATGGGATGCGCTTTTTTCTCCTGATCCTCCAGGTTGCGGATCAGATTGTTAATCTCTTCACGATGGGTCCCGTAAAATCCCCCCAAAATCTCCAGATAGCCGGCCGGGAAATTGTCCTTGATGCGCTGGCAGGCTGGACAGACGATGGCATGGGCATTGACCGCCGCATCCCACCAGGCCCAACGTCCCTCCAAGAACACGGCCCCGCATACGCTGCATACCGTCGGCTCCGGCAATTTCCGTCGCTCTTGGTAGGTATCATGCCGCTTTTCCTGAATCAGTCGATCCCTTCTTCCATATTGGCCTTTGTCCATAATGTTTCGCTCCTTGTCTTGTAGGGTTTACCTTCAGACAGCATCATTTCCTGCAGGGCAGACCGACCATGCCCGTTTCGCTCTACTCAAGCTACGGCCGGAGGAATCTTCAGCTTCTCCTCTTTTCTGGCGCCGCAGTCGATGCAGTAACGGGTGGCAGGCAAGGCATCTAGGCGGGCCAGCGGAATCGACTTTTTGCAACCTTCACAAATTCCGTAGGTGGCTGCGGCAATTTTGCTCAGGGCCAGATCGATTTCCTGAATCTCCCGTAATTCCCGCTCGTCCAACTGAGCGAAAAGTTCTGTCAGCTCCGCCTTCTGGGCCTCTTCTTCAAACTCGATCTCATGCTCAGCCAACTCCTGCCAGTCCTTCTCCAAATCGCGCAGTCCATGAAAAAACTCCTCCCGTAGCTTGAGAAGTTTTTTCCTCAGCCGTTCCAGGTCTTGTTCCGCCATGCTGGCCACCTCCTCTATATCTTCTTGAATCAAACTTCCCATATATAAATTATACATCCAGTTGCCGGGTAAAACACAAGCTCCAAATCAATTTTATTTACGCGCCTCTTTCTCTACCGTACTCCACGGGACAAGTCAGGTATCTCCCCATTGTTTGGCGAAAATATCTCCTTGACATTCCGTTTAGCAAAGGCCCATCATCATTATGATGACAGATAAACTTTTTTTGAGGGAGGGACTTGCCATGGACATGATGCAAATCAAAGAAAAAGCAAAACAGCTTGGCCTTCAGGCCGGCAAAATGAAAAAGGTGGACTTGATTCGGGCCATTCAGAGCAAGGAAGGGAATTTTCCCTGTTTTGAAACAGCAAAGGATTACTGCAACCAATTAGCCTGCTCCTGGCGAGAGGACTGCTTGTCAGCCCAGAAAGTTGCAAAAAAATATGAACAGACAAAAAATCTCTACCTCAAAAAAATAAAGTCCGAGCTGGAAACCCTAACGGACAAGCTTGCAGACCTTAAGCAGAAATCACAAAAAGCCATGGGGGCAGGCAAGACAGAGGCACTGGCTGAAATCCACATGCTTGAGAAGAAGATTGAGGAGCTCAAGAAAAATGCCCATGGACTTGCGACGGCAAGCGAAGATGCCTGGGAAAGTACCAAGCAGGGGGTCGATAAGGCCTGGAAAGGGCTGCGCGATTCTGCCAAGAAAGCCTTGGCAAAATTCAATTAAGCGTGCTGGTGCGCAATTGGTTCTGGGGTGGCTTATCTCCCTGCCGAACCTCGGCAAGAGATCAGCGCGAAATGGTGAAATCCCACCCCATTTCAATCGCCAGCCACTGCGGAAGAAGCATTCTTGACCGAGAGAAATCCAAGCCCGCGTTTTCGATATAACCCTGTAACGCCGTCGAAAACGGGCTAGCCGCCGTGACAATAGAGCGGAGCATCATCGGCGCATCTGCGGTGGATTCCGGATCGTTCGCTACCTGGCAGGACTGGGGCTGCGAAGAAACGAAATGTGTGCGACACACCAATGGCCTCACCGGATAGGCGCCGCATACGCCATTTACATCAAGCGGGCAGGAATGGTCGTAGCAGGAAAGATCTACCTGCTCGTCGAGGTTGGCGGACGGATGCCTGCCCGGCTTGGCATCGTCCCATTCATGCCATTGTTGGGTACGCAACCGAAGGCCGCGTAATTGGTCTGCCGAGAATTCCCGTCTGATGTATTGCGCCAAGGTGTGGGCCTCGGCACTGTTGGTAAGGATATGATACCGGCAACAGTGGCAACAGCCCGACTTACAACTTGGCACAATGCCCTCTTCACAGCGCAGCCGATCCAGCTCACAGGCAATTGCTTCATCCAATGAGGCATATACGCCGAGCACGAAGGTCTCCTGCTGGGCAATGGGGATATCGGCTCCGAATTCCTTGGGATCCATACCCAAATTGCTTTTCTCAATCAAACGCATCCTTCTCCATTTTTTTGGACAGACACTTCAGGCAGACATATTGAGGAGGGAAAACAGCATACTTAATTCCTGATAATTAGGCGATCTTTTTCGATTCCAACGCCTTTCGGTCAAGCAAGATCCTGATAATCACCATACCTGTTCAACACCAACAGCATCTTGTCCCGATGACTGCCCGGCCAATAAACATTACGGCACCCCTGACACTGACGGAAAGAATCATAATATTTCTTAGTAAGTGGTTCCAGCTGTTCGATTATCTGCCGCTTCCCGACCGGTCGCAAGATTCCATTGCAGCGCAGGCACCTGCTCAGGGGCTGAAATTGTTTTTTGAGGCCAAACAGATGGACAATTTCAGCAAACTGTTTTTCCGGATAGATTTCTCGAACCAGATGACCAAAGACCACCTCTTTGCGTTTCAGAAGGTCCTTATCCTTGCTCAGCAGAATGCGCTTTTCCCGCACAGCAACCTCGAGTAATTCCGGATCAGAGATATAATTTTGATAAAAGGTGTCAAAGCCCGCCATCCGCAGGAGGGTAGCCAGTTTGCCGACATTTACATCCACCGCAAAGGTAATGGCAACCAGAGGTTCCGGTCGGAGCATGGTTGGAGTCAATACATCCACCGGGGGGCAGAGAGGGTAAACATCCAACCTGTCATTCTTGCCGCCGAGAGTGGCAAAAGAAATCTCAAGGCCATCAACGGTTAAGCGCCCGACCTCAGTATGGGGAACTCCCAAGGCCTCGACAATATCCTTGACCGAAGCCGCCCGGCTGAGTTCATACTCAATACTCTCCAATCCCCTGAATTGAGGCCGTAACAGTTCTTTCAGGTTCCCCAAAAAGTTGATGATCATAGTGAAAGGGGAAAAAGACCAGACGTGCCGAAGCAGACCGGCATGTTACTTGCGCAGAGGCCCATGCTCAAAACTCAACGCCCATGGGACAGGCTATACAGACCCATCAGCAAGCCCTTGACCTTATAGCCGAGAAAAATAACAAGCAAAAGCAGACCGATCTTCTTAGCCCGTTCGCTCCATTTACGGATCGACTCATTCCGCAACTTGGCATTCGCGATGACCAGCTTCTGATCGGCAAGACGCGCAGTTCTCTCGTCCGCCTCGCGTAGCAGACGATCCATCCGATAGGAATAGCCATCCTCCTCCGCATCCCCCAGCGAATCGAGGACATCGTCCAAAGGCAGGCCGATGATCCGGCAGACAAACTCATGCACAACCCGGGAGTCATGGGACCTGAGCACGATAAACCGTAAGCCCACACCGATCTGCCGATCCTGGCGGTGGACCGCCCGCATCACTTCGGCCTCGGCCATAATGGGATCGTGAAACTTTCGGTTGGGTAGATTGAACTCGAGCTTGAGCGTGTTCCCCGGCTCAATCCGTTGTTTGGTGCGGAGCATCATGCCTGTAGAGCTGACGTCCTGGGAGTTATCCTCCTGCCAATGGAGATCGTCCGACGTCCAACGAACCTTAGCCCCCAACAGGGCCCGATGGGCTTCACGTTTTTCACTGCCGTCCGCCATGACTCCCACCATACCCTTTTTTCTGAAAAACAAACGACACTTCCCCTAAATCCCCTTCCCTCGTTGCCTAGGACTCTTGACCTTCCTACTTCCCAAGCCCTACAAGCATCAGCAACTCGTAAGAAAGCGCGGCAACCAGCCCGGCGGCAGGAAGGGTCAGGACCCAGGCCATGACCATGTTCTGCGCCACCCCCCAACGGACGGCAGACAGCCGCTTGCTGGTACCAACACCGAAGATACTGCCGGAGATAACATGGGTGGTGCTCACCGGCATGCCGAAGTGACTGGTCACAAAGAGGACGATGGCGGACGAGGTCTCGGCGGCAAAACCGTGCACCGGCTCGAGCCGAATGATCTTATGCCCCATGGTCTTGATGATGCGCCAACCGCCCACGGAGGTACCCAGGGCCATGGCAATGGCACAGGATAACACTACCCAGGAGGGAACCACGGGCTCGGGGATCAGCCGGGCGCTGACCAGAGCCATGGTGATGATACCCATGCTTTTCTGGGCGTCGTTGAGACCGTGGGTAAAGGCCATGGCCGCGGCGGAAACAATCTGCAGGTGACGAAAGCTCGCGCTCACCCGACCGGGATGCACATGGGCAAGGGTTTTAAAGATACCGCCCATGAGGAGAAACCCGATGATAAAACCCATTACCGGTGAACCCACCAGCGGGATGAGCACCTTGCGGACAATCCCGCCCCAGAGAACAAAGGGCAACCCACCGTGGATGATGGCCGCGCCGCACAAGCCGCCGATCAGGGCATGGGAGGAACTGCTGGGGATGCCGAATTTCCAGGTAATCAGGTTCCAGACGATTGCCCCAAGAATGGCGGCTAGGATAACCACCTGAAATGCCTGCTGGTTTGAAGCAATTTCCTGGGGATAGGCCTTTTCCAGCAGCGCCCGGTTCGTATTGGCCAATTCTTCCGGCTTCAACTTGCTGGAATTATTTGCCTTTGCCACCGTCTTCTCTTTAAGCACGATCCCGGCAAATCGCTCGGCGGAGTAAAGGTCGGCTTGGGTGATGGCGCGGTTCAAATCTGCCACCACAGCGGTCTGCAACTCCCGGGGGGCAGCGTCTCCCAACGTGTATTGCCCAAGCAGCCCCTGGGTTGCGGGGGAAAGCTGCGTTGCCAGATATTGGGAAACCGGATCAGCCGGGTGTTGCAGCTTGGCGGCCAACGCTGCCGGTTGGTGGATATCCGCAACCTGAAACCGCGCCGTATCGACCAGCCCGCTCGCAACCGTAATCGCCACCTGGGTGGAAACCAGGGCGCCGACAAAGTTCAGACAGGCCGCCATAATAATCGCTTTGCGCGGCGAAAGCACCCGGGTGGAGACCACCGTGGCGATGGCATTGGCCGTATCGTGAAAGCCGTTGATATAGTCAAAGGCCAAGGCGCAGACCACAACCAGCACGAGCAGCAGCGACACACTAAGCATATTTCACAACCACGCTTTCGATGATGTGGGCAACATCTTCGCATTTATCCACCGCCGCCTCGATACGGTCGTAGATCTCCTTCCACTTGATCACCTTGATCGGGTCCGCGTCCGGGGCATTAAGCAGGCTGGCAAGTGCCTTCCGAAACGCAGCGTCATGCTCGTTTTCAATCTGGTGGATACGGATGAAGAGATCCTGAACATTATCCCGGTTTGGCTTGGTACGCAGGGTCTTGACCGCCTCCATCGTTGCTTCGGTGATCTGCACCAACATCGTCACCAAGCCACCCAGGTCCGGACGCGCTTGCGTGAGCTGGTAGAGCGCCATTCTGCCGGTGCAGGCCTCGATACAGTCGGTCACATCGTCCAACTCACTGGACAAAGCATGCAGGTCCTCCTTGTCGATGGGAGTAACAAAGGTGGCATCAATCCGGTTGGCAAGCTCATGGGTGATGTGATCGGCCTCGCTCTCTATCTCCTTGATCCTGGCTGCGTGCCCGGCAAGATTGGGGAAGTCATTGACCAAGGCCTGAAATTCCTTGGCCGCATCCACAGCGGCCTGCGCCTGTTTTTCGAGCAGCGCATAAAAACCCTGCTTCTTGCTTATTCCTGGAAAACGCACACGCTTACCTCCTTAACAAAATGAAAAAACCAGACGATCAAACACCGGGTCGCCGGAAAGAATTACTCCATATACTGGAGGGTGATGATCACGGTCCTGTTGAGCGATCTCCCCTCGGGCAGACTGTTGTCATAGGGCGGGTTATTAGGTCCGTTGCCCACATGGTTTATCTGGGCGTTCGCGGCGATCCCCGTCTGGCGGGTGGTATCAAACACTGCTTTTGCCCGACGCTCGGACAAATCGATATTGTATTTTTCCTTGCCGATGCTATCGGTGTGGCCGGCAATATCCATGGTTACGGACTTAAGCTCCGCCACCCGGGCGAGTACCCTGTTGACAATAACCTGGTTGCGGTCTTTGAGTTCCGTCCGGTCAAAGTCAAAGAGGATCAGGCCATATTTCTCCATCACCTTGTTGCCCGTTTTCTGAGCCATGCGCTCTTCCCGCCTAATAAAATTGATGGTAATCGGGCTGGTGGCAGTGCTGAATACGTTGCCTTCCTTATCTTTCACTTCAAGATCAGCACTGATCTTGCCAAGCGTGGCAATGGTGCGCAACCCCAGTGCTTCCAGAGCAAAGGGTACTTCTGTCGGCGGGTTCCCCGCCCCTTCTCTGGTAGCCAGCACCTTATCGCCACCCAGCAGTCTAAGCTGCCAGTGGTCGATCTCGACCTCGGCCTGCAAAGACGGACTGATCCGGAGTTCCTTGGTGTCGGCCTGCTCTAGCATATAGGTACTTTTGATGGTGTCGAGGATGGCGGGATACGTGGACAGAATTTCCACCCGCTGATTTTCAACGATCCCTTCCGGTACCCGGCTGGAGCTGGGCACTGCAGGAAGGTTCCTGGCCTTGATTTCCATGCGGGACGGATCAATGCCCCATACGGACTGAAGGTAGGTGGCAACCGCCTCGGCCCGGCTCTTTGCCAGGGCGATCTTCCCCTTTTCCACCCCGCTATTGGAATTGCAGCCAACCAGAGTTATCCGGGCCTCGGGATTGGCCACCAACCGTTTGCCGATCACGTTCAAAACTTGATGATATTTCTCCATGGTTCCCGTGAGTTTTTCCTCCGCAAAAGCCCCGGTATCTGCCGGATTTGCCAGGGCGACGTATCTTTCGGGGATGCGGCTTTTTCCCGTGTCAAAATAGATATGATTGAGCAAGGGAGAGCTGTCCACCATGGTGACTTCCTCGATGTTCACCCCACCAGGCGCGCTGGTCAACGTTCCGGTGGGCGGGTTGAGAAAACGGTAGGTGACCACATAGCGATGGAAGATGGTGGTGGAAAATTTCTTGAGAATGGGCAGAAAATCGCTAGCCGAGTTGGCCTTACGGATCATGCCATTATGACCCTGGGCAAAAGCGGTCAAAAATACATCCAAGCCGGGTTTATCCATATAGTCCACGGCATAGGCAGAAAAGTTCTTCACCCCCTTGGCCGCCAAAGCCACCTCTTCCCCCTTTACCAGACTGTTGATGTCTTCTCCGTCTGAAAAAACGAGCATGAACTTCTGGCTGTCCGCAGGCATCTGGCCGATGATCTCTAAACCCTTCTGCATGCTGTCATAGAGATAGGTGCCGTCGGTGGTGGCCGGGAAAAAACTGGCGCGCAAGAATTGGCCCAAGGCCGACACCTCGTTCCCTTGAAAGGTCCGGGTGGAGACCCTGGGCTGTCTCGAGCCGGGATCGACAAAGGTGACGACATGAACGTTATCAATGGGCCGGACAAGTCCGAGGAAGCTGTTCAAGGCGGACAGCAGCGGTTCCACCGCCTTACGCTGCTCCATGGAATAGGAGTTGTCCACCACCAGTACGATATTGAGGCCGATGTTCCGTTGTTCCTGAACATCTTCCACCGAAAGGATCTTGGCTGTTTTCACCCCTTGCTTGATGGAAAAATCCTCTTTCTTCAAGCCCAAGATGGCCTCTCCGTCCTTATCCTGGACCGAGACCAGCAGCTTGCCTTGCTCAAGGGCTTGAAAACTCAGTTTCGCTTTGGGTCGGAGGGCCTGCACCTCAAGAGCATCAAGGGCCCAACTCACTCCCCCCCATACAAAAACGGCGCACAACAAACAAAGCAGACTAACGATCTTTTTCATAGTGTTTCTCCTGTGGTGAATGCGTCAACGCATCACAAAGGCAACGGATTCTACGATATTTTAAAATTAAAAAGGGCGGGCTAAAGACCATCACTCCGGCGGCGTGTCGGAAAGCCCCCTGCCGATGGCATATTTGATGAGGTCAGCCACGCGTTTGATGTTGAGCTTTTTCATCATGTTAGCCCGATGGTGTTCAACGGTCCGCTTGCTGATATCGAGCTTATCGGCGATATCTCGGCTCGTTACCCCCTCGGCCACCAGTTGCAGAATCTGTTTCTCCCGTGGGGTCAGGATCTCACCAGACCCATCGCTCCGGCTGCTGCAGGAAGCGATGACGTCTTCGGGAAATTCTCCGGCCAGATTAGGGGAGATATACACCTCGCCCTGGCGAATCCTGGCGATAGCCGGCAACAACTCGGTGTCGGAATCTTCCTTGAGCAGATAGCCATCCGCCCCGGAAGCGAAGGAAGAACAGAGGTACTGCTCGCCCTTGTGCATGGTCAACATGAGCACCTTGATCTGAGGACAGATCTTGCGCACCTCACGGATCGCCTCAATCCCGCGCAGATTCGGCATGGAGATATCGAGGATGGCAAGATCCGCAGGCGTGGTTTTTAAAAGCTCGATGAGTTCCAGGCCATCGGCCGCTTCGCCGACCACCTTGAGGGTGGGGTTCTCTTCGATCATTTTTTTGACCCCATGCCGGATCAGGGCATGATCATCCGCCAGCACTATACGACATATACCCATGACACTCCCCTTTCACTCCAAATCATCCCAGAAAAACCACATTATATTCCCTGGTTATATACAGTAGTCGGTACTTTCCCGCAGTAAAATTTGCTGCGCCGCAAAAAGGAAAACATAACACCAAATCACAGAAAGACACGGGCAACATCTTGAAACAACTCAATTACAACTTCGTGCCGCTGCGTTGCTTTTTTATTTTTTACTTCCAAACTCTTCCGGTGTGGGAGCAAAGGCATTGTACGCCAAACTGATTCCCAGGCCGAACAGGGTGGTACCCACCCCAATTACGGCGCCGAGGGTGGTTGGTGCAATCAGGGCCAGCCTGATAAGGACCGTGGCCACCGCATATCCGGAATTACGGAAGGATACCTGATACTGCGTACTGTAGCGCAGCGAAATGAGCACCACCAACACATCACTGAAAACAAGCAGGGTATAAAACGAAGCAAAGGCGTTTTCCGGCAAGCCAAAGGCGAAATACCCCCAGAGGTCAAACAGGCAAATACCCACGAAAGAAACCAACAGCAGCAAGGCGATCATCTTTTTTGCCAGGATGAAATGGCTGCGGATTTTCTCATCCGCACTGATAGGATGGGAGCGCTGGGCTTTGTAGAAAAAGCCTAGGACCACAAAGATAAGCAGGGCTCCCACCGCAGAGGCGACAATACTTCCCAGGGAATGCGCAATTTCAGCCCAAGCCAGCGGTTCGCTGAAATGAGAAAATTCCTTGAAGGTATCCCGCAGAAGAATAAGCGAAAGGATCTCAAACTGTTTGCCCACCGACCTAGTCACTGAATGGGACAGGCTGAGAATAAGACTCACCACCTCAAGGGCCAGCAGCAGGTTGAAGGCCTGCTCAATGGCGGCAAGGTGGGACAGGGAAAAATGCGAGGCAAACGGTTCGGGCATAAGTTGCCGCCGGTTCAACTCGATGACGACAATGCTAGCAACAAAAAAACTCACCAAAACGGTGGCGAAAAATTTTAAGCCCTGCTTGCTTTCCAGGTGCAGCTCAATCCAGTCGAAAAGAAAACCGACCCGTATCATAAAAAAATCCATACTGTCCGCCTCCGCCGCTTGAAAATAGGTACCTTATCTCTTTTTTTACTAATCTGTATTTTTGGGCGGCACAAGCTTTTCCTGATCGCCCCTCCCTTTCGCGCGAATCATCTGCCCCACCCAACAAAATCTTTGACTTACCCCGGCCAGATGAGCAATCATGGAAGCAGGACCTGTTCTTGTGCAGTCAATCCCATCCTGTTTTCTCGGAGGTGATTATGAGCGCGGAATCAATCCAGGCCATGCTCCGCACCATTGAAGAAGAATGCCGCTTTACCGGCAGCCTCACGGGGCGTTACACCCTGCGGCAACAAGTCTTTGACGCCATGGCCACGGTGCGGCGCGAAGAATTCGTCCCAGACGAGGTCAAGCCCTATGCCTACGACAACAACCCCCTGCCCATTGGCAACGGCCAGACCATCTCCCAGCCCTTCATCGTCGCACTGATGACCGACCTCTTGGAGCCGGACCCAGACGACACCATCCTGGAAATCGGCACGGGTTCTGGCTATCAGGCCGCCGTTCTGGCACAACTGGTCAAACGGGTCTACAGTCTTGAGATCATCCCCGCACTGGCCAAACAGGCAGCCCACCGCTTGCACCATCTGGGCTACAACACCGTGGAGGTCATTGCCTCCGACGGCTCCTCCGGCCTGCCGGAGCATGCCCCCTATGACGGGATCATCGTCACCGCTGCAGCCCCCCGGATTCCCAAGGCCCTGATCGAGCAGCTCACGCCTTTCGGCCGGCTGGTCATTCCTGTGGGTCGCCCCCCTCTGCCGCAGGATCTGCTGCTGGTGGAGAAATTCGGCACCAAAATCACCAGCCGAAGTATTCTCTCCGTCGCCTTTGTCCCCTTCACCGGAAAAGTGGGATGCTGACCGCCCAGCCACAATCCCGGAGGCAACACCCTTATCCTAACACCCCGACCAGAAAAAGGCTCAGCAGCGGAAAATAGGTGATAAGGGCCAAACAGACCAGCAATATCGCCAGAAATGGCAGGGTAGCGGTATAGAGTTCGGTAATGGGCCGTTCAAACCGATAACTGGCCAAAAAAAGATCAAGACCCACCGGCGGGGTGCAGTATCCGATCTGCAGGTTGGTTAAAAAGATGATGCCCAGATGGGTGGGATCAACCCCATACCCCTGGGCAATGGGCACGATAAGCGGCACGACCAACACCAGGGCGGAAAAGATATCAAGCAGGCAGCCGACCATGAGCAAAAAAACATTCAGCAGCAGGAGGAAAGTGTACTTGCTTGAGATATGCTCCCGGATCACGGCAAAGAGCTTGGTCGGAATCTCCTGATCGATGAGAAAACTTGTGGAAGCCATGGAGGCAGCCAGGACCACGAAGATCCCCCCGAACAGGGCCATGCTCCGCACCACAATGGAGGGTAGCTGCGCCGGAGTGATATCCCGATGCACACACATCTCCACGATCAGCACATAGAGGGCTGTCACCGCCGCGGCCTCGCCTACAACAAAAAAACCACCGTAAATCCCCCCCAAGACAATAACCGGCAACGGTAACTCCCAGACCGCGGCGCGGATGGCTCGCCGCCTTTCCCCTGCCGGCACAGGCGGACGGAGGCCACGGGTGGTCGCGCCCTTCCTGATGCTGTAGGCGGCCAGCAGGGCCAGCATCAACAACCCCGGCAGAATCCCGGCCAGGAAGAGATGGTCAATCCGGGTCTCGGCAATAACTCCGTAAAGAATAAGAGGAAGGCTAGGAGGAAATAACAACCCAAGGCTGCCGGAGGTGGTGATCAAACCCAGGGAAAACTGTTCCGGATAGCGGTCCTTGAGCATGGCTGGAAACAGCAACCCCCCCAAGGCAAAGATGGTCACCCCTGAGGCACCGGTAAAGGCGGTGAAGATCGAACACACCACCAGGGCGATCACCGCTAAGCCTCCTGGCAGCCAGCCCAGCAGCACATTGGACAGGTCCAGCAGCCGCACCGGCGCCTTGCTCTCGGAAAGCACAGTCCCGGCGAGAATAAACAGGGGCAGGGAGAGCAGCATGGGGGTATCGGCCAACCGGGACATCTCGATGATCACCACCGAGGGGTCAACGCCTGCACCGTGGAAGGCGAGCAGGGCCATGGCGGCCATCACCACAAAGAGCGGGATGCCCAGTACGGCCAGCCCGAGGGTTATCAGTTGCAGGAACTGCATATCAGGTTCTCATCCCTCTCCGCAGAAGATCAAGCCCCTTTTCTGCTGGACAGAGCGACGCGGAAGCTGCGCACGCTGCTGATCAGGAAACGGAGGGCAATACCGGCAAACGCTATGGGAAAAACCAGGTTGAGCTGCCAGGAGGCAAGGCCGGCCATCACCTGCCCGTTGCCCTGGCCAGCCTCCTGGCCAACGAAATCAACCGCTACCCAGGTCAGCACCAGACAAATACCCGTGGCAAAAAGATAGCGCACCACCCGCAACCAGCGGAAAATAGGCTTGGGCAGGAGGTGGGAGGCAAGATCGATGGAGATATGTTTGTCCATTTTGGTGGCCACCACAGCCCCGAGGAGCCCGGCCCACAACACCATGACCCGCAGGAGCGGGTCGGCCCAGGACAGCCCCCCGCCCCAGATATCGCGCAACACAATCTGGGCGCAGGCCAAAATAATCATAGCCGCAAGGAGCAAGAGGAGAACCGTCTCCTCAAGCCGCTCCAGCAGTCGACCTATTTGTTGCATGCCCCGGGAAATCCAGGCCAGGAGAGTGCTCATTTCGCCACCGCCCCACCTGGGGTTTTTGCCCGAAAATCGGCAAGCAGACGGGTCGCCGCCTCGTATATCTCTTTGGAAAAGGCCGTCCCGATCAGCCGCGGCACGGTTTTCTGGTCGCGCACCGTCAGCAGCTGCCGCAGGGTTTCTTTCTCAGCCACCACCATCTGGATACCATTCTTTTTCAAGGTGACAAGGGCCTCTTCATTGCTGCGGCGGGTGTCAATCAACAGTTCCGCGAAATGTTTTTTTGCGGCGGACGCCATCAGGGCAACGTGCTGGGGCGGCAACTTATCAAAAGCGCTCTTGGAAAAAACCAAGCCGCCATAGGCGTAGCCAAAGGGCGTATCGGTAATGTATCTGGTCTTAGTAAACCACTGGAGGACGATGGAGCCGTAAAAACCGTTGAACACCGTATTGATCATACCGGTTTGCAGGGAGGAGAGCACGTCCGGAATGGAAAGGGGGATGGGGGTGACGCCCATATCCTCCAAAAAGCCGCGGCTCAGCGGATCATTCTCCGGCGCCCAACACTTGCTCGCCCGCAACTGGGCCACCGTGGTGACTGGCTCAGCGGACATGGTGTAAACAAAGCCGACCTCGGTCATGGCCAGCAGCACCAGATCCTTTTCCAAAAAGGCCTTTTGGAAACGGGGGAACAGCCCCTCGGTTACCCGGTCCACCTCGGCATAGGATCTGAAGAGAAAGGGGATGGCCATAATCCGGAAATCCGGCACGGTCTCGCTGATCCCGGTCATGGTGAACCCCCCGCCCTGG
>CALMMG010000153.1 GCA_937868185.1 uncultured Pseudomonadota bacterium | reverse complement strand
TCGTGAAGGCGGCCGTACTGTTGGCGCCGGTGTTATCAATAAAATTATCGAATAAGGTGGAGTGAGCATGATTCAGACACAGAAAATACGCATCAGGCTGAAGGGTTACGACCATAAGCTTATCGATCAATCCACCTCTGAGATTGTTGATACTGCGAAGCGTACTGGTGCAACTGTTGCTGGCCCGATTCCTCTGCCGACTACTATCAACAAATTTTGTGTGTTACGGTCTCCGCATGTGGATAAGAAGTCTCGTGAGCAGTTTGAAATGCGCACCCATAGACGTTTGTTGGATATTCTTGAGCCAACGCAGCAGACCATTGATGCGTTGATGAAGCTCGAGCTTTCTGCCGGAGTGGATGTGGAAATCAAGCTTTAGGATTATGAAACGGTTGTATCGGCTAACGGTACAGTTGATGTTAGAGAAGAAAAAGACAGGTAGGAACAATGCCTAAAAAATTAGGATTACTGGGTAAGAAGATTGGCATGACCCGGATCTATTCCGAAAATGGTTCTGCTGTTGCGGTAACGGTCATAGAAACTGGACCCTGTGTGGTGCTTCAGAAGAAAACCGTTGCCGGTGAAGGTTATGATGCCATTCAGGTTGGTTTTGGCTCTAAGAGAGATTCACGCTTGAACAAGCCGGAGACTGGACACGCCAAGGCTTCAGGGAAAGGCGGGTTTTATCACATTAAGGAATTTAGGGTTGCCGATCCTAGCCAATTTGAAGTGGGTCAGGAGCTCTTAGTCTCGGATCTTTTTAAGGTCGGCGACATAATTGATGTGAGCGGCGCCGTCAAGGGGCGTGGTTTTCAGGGTGTTATAAAAAGACATGGCTTTAAAGGCGGTCCTTCTGGCCATGGTTCCATGTTCCATCGTGCTCCCGGCTCCATTGGTTGTAGCGCTTGGCCAAGTCGGGTTATTAAAGGAAAGAAGATGCCTGGGCATATGGGCACGAATATGATCACCAAGAAAAGCGTGACCATTATGGATATCCGGCCTGAGCAAAATGTGCTTGTCGTCAAAGGCGGCGTGCCTGGCGCAAAGCAGGGTTTGCTACATATTTATACAAAATAATGAGTCTTAGTTACTGTAAGATTTATTTTGGGGGTGCCGGAAATGGCGGTTACTGAAATATACAATGTTGATAATGTGAAAGTGGGTGATCTTGAGTTGAACGACAACCTTTTTGCCGTTCCAGTCAATCCTCATATTATTCATGAAATTGTGAGAATGCAGCGTGCTGCTCGTCGGGCTGGTACTGCCTGTACCAAAACCAGAACTGAAGTGCGTGGCGGCGGCAAGAAGCCTTGGAAGCAAAAAGGTACTGGTCGTGCACGAGCAGGGAGTCGTACCTCTCCTTTGTGGCGTGGTGGTGGTGTAGTTTTTGGCCCCAAGCCTCGCGATTATTCCTTCAAGGTACCTAAGAAAGTTAAGAAACTTGGCCTGCGCATGGCTTTGAGTTCTCGATTTGGAGATAATTTGGTGTTGGTTCTTGATAATTTTAAGATTGATGAAATCAAGACCAAGCGATTTATCGGGGTTATGAACAACCTTAAGATAGAGAATGCTTTGATCGTAATTCCTGAGCGCGATGATCATCTTGAGCGTTCATCTCGCAATGTACAGGGATTTAAGGTTATTCCGACGGCAGGGTTGAATGTTTACGACATCTTGCTCCATAAGCACATTGTTTTACTGCAGCCTTGCATTGGCCAGCTTGAAGAGAGGTTGTTGTCATGAAAGATATGTTCAGCATTATTAAGAAGCCGTGCCTGACCGAAAAGGCTCTTGGGTTGCAGGAAACAAACAACCAGATTGTAGTTAAGGTTGATCCGCGCGCCAATAAAATTGAGATCAAGGATGCTGTTGAGAAATTATTCAGCGTCAAGGTCGAGAAGGTGCGAACTGCAAATATGCATGGCAAGAAAAAACGTGTGGGCAAGAGCTTTGGACAGCAGTCTGACTGGAAGAAAGCTATTGTTACTCTTGAAGAAGGGAATAAGATCGATTTCCTTGAGAAGATTTAGGGCTGTCTCGTCGGCAAGAGTTGTAATTTTTTGTTACGAATACGTAATTTAAATATTATCGGGGTTTGAAATGGCATTAAAGACCTATAAACCTACATCACCGGGCAGAAGATCACTGGTAACAGTTGTCAATCCCGAGTTGTCAAAGGATAAACCGCAGAAATCATTGATTCGTCCCCTTAGTAAGACCGGGGGAAGGAATAACAATGGCCGCATTACATCCAGGCACATTGGTGGAGGTCATAAGCGGAAATATCGGTTAATCGATTTCAAGCGGGAAAAATTGGATATTCCTGCAAAAGTTGCAGCCATTGAATACGATCCGAATCGTTCGGCTAATTTGGCCTTGCTGAACTATGTCGACGGTGAAAAGTGTTATATCCTTTCGCCGCTTGGCATCAAGATTGGTGATACCGTTGTTGCGGGTGAGACTGTTGATATCAAGCCGGGTAACTGTTTACCTATGGGGAATATGCCTTTGGGTAGCATTATTCATAATCTTGAGATGAAAATCGGCAAGGGCGCGCAGCTCGTGAGAAGTGCAGGCGTTTCTGCACAGCTTATGGCCAAGGAGGGTGAGTATGTTACGGTAAAATTACCCTCTGGCGAGGTGCGCAAGTTTCACCGGAAATGTCGGGCCTGTATTGGTCAGGTCGGAAATAAGGAACATGAAAGCCAGAAGCTTGGAAAGGCTGGCCGCAGTCGCTGGAAGGGGAACCGTCCCAAGGTTCGTGGTGTTGCCATGAACCCGCTTGATCATCCAATGGGTGGTGGTGAGGGTAAAAGCTCCGGCGGTCGCCATCCTTGTACCCCGTGGGGTGTTCCCACCAAGGGTTATAAGACACGTGGCAAGAAGTCATCCGACAAATTCATTGTTAAGAAAAGATCATAATTAGGGGGTATACAAGTGGGACGTTCAGTTAAAAAAGGTCCATTTGTAGATGACCATTTGATGTCAAAGGTCATGAAGGCCAAAGACGAGGGCTCCAGAAAGGTTATCCAGACCTGGTCCCGTCGTTCTGATGTAATTCCGGACATGGTTGGACTTACCTTTGCCGTGCACAATGGCAAAAAGTTCATCCCGGTTTTCGTGACCGAAAATATGGTAGGGCATAAGCTCGGCGAGTTTTCTCCGACCCGCACCTACTATGGTCACGCAGCGGACAAGAAGAAAAAGAAATAACAGCTGCTAAGCCGGATACGGTCATCAGGTAAAGAAAGGAGTTCATTCGATGGAAGCAAAAGCGCTTGCTCGTTATATAAGGATTTCGCCGCAAAAAGCCAGGCTGGTTGCGGATTTGGTGCGCGGGAAGAGTGTTGATTATGCAATAAACGCCCTGCGTTTTTTGCCTAAAAAAGGTGCCCGTCTGCTGAAAAAAGTAATCGAATCTGCTGTGGCCAATGCCAGTCAGAATGAGAGCATCGATGTTGATACTCTGTATGTGAAGTCTATCTTTATAGACGGTGGTCCCATGTTGAAGAGAATTATGCCCCGTGCTCAAGGGCGTGCAAACAGAATTCTTAAAAGAACGAGCCATATAACGGTTGTTTTGGACGAGCAATAATTGAATACAGAAGCAAAAAGGTATTCATTTGTACTTGAAGTTGCATATCAATGAGAATGGAGGAAGGTTTTGGGCCAGAAAGTTAATCCGATAGGTTTACGACTGAATATTATACGTACCTGGGACTCCATCTGGTACGCCGACAAGGATTATGCCAAAAAATTTCTTGAGGACCAGAGCCTCAGGAAATTTCTCAAAAAGCGGCTTTTCCATGCTGGCATTTCCAAGATTCAGATAGCCAGAACCGGCGATAAACTCCGGATTAAGCTTCATACTGCCAGGCCTGGTATTGTCATTGGCAAAAAAGGGACAGAGATTGAAGTCCTCAAAGCTGAAATTGATAAGTTGACGGGTAAAGAGTGTGTTCTTGATATTCAAGAGGTTCGACGCCCAGAGGCTGATGCGCAGTTGGTTGCTGAAAATATCGCCTTGCAACTTGAAAGACGTGTTGCTTTCCGTCGTGCCATGAAGAAGTCAGTAAATATGGCCTTGAAGTTCGGTGCCAAAGGTGTTAAGATTGCGTGTTCAGGCCGGCTGGGCGGGGCGGAAATTGCTCGCCAGGAATGGGTGCGGGAGGGGCGTGTCCCTCTGCATACTCTTCGTGCTGATATAGATTATGGTATTGCTGAGGCGAATACTACCTACGGCAAAATCGGTGTTAAGGTTTGGATCTTCAAAGGTGAAGTTCTAAGTGCTGCCGACCAGATTGCCGAATAACTCGTGTCGAGTGAAGCGGCTTTAAAAAAGTCAGTCACAGATAGGATATACAGATGTTAAGTCCAAAAAAAGTAAAACATAGAAAGATGTTTAAAGGCCGCTTGACTGGCGCAGCGTATCGCGGGTCTGGGTTCTCTTTCGGTGAGTATGCTCTCAAGGCTGTTGGCTGTGGTAAGATGACTGCTCAGCAGATTGAAGCTGCTCGTATTGCAATCAATAGAAAGATTAAAAGAACCGGGCAACTGTGGATCCGTGTTTTTCCTGATAAGCCAATTACCAAGAAGCCCGCGGAAACCAGAATGGGAAAAGGTAAGGGGAGTCCTGAGTATTGGGTTGCCCAGGTAAAGCCAGGGCGCATATTGTACGAGTTGTCTGGGGTTGATGACGATTTGGCTCGAGAGGCTTTGCGATTGGCTGCTAACAAATTGCCTTTCCCGACGAAAGTGATTTATGTGGGGACGACTTTATGAAGATGAAGGATATACGTGAGCTTGGTAAAGAAGAGCTTTTTGTCAAGGTTAGGGAACTGTCGGAAGAGCATTTTAAATTGAAATTCCAACATGGCATTCGTCCCTTGGAGAATACGGCAAAATTGCAGCAGTTGCGTAAGGATATTGCCCGGTTGCAAACCGCTATTACTGCGCATATCGCATAACTTGTGGTTTCTGGCTAATACAACTGTTGCTTTTCTAGTGCTTGCGTCAATTGATAACGCTATTTGGGTAGGATACATTCATGGTTGATGAAAAATCGAATAAAAAGACAAGGGTTGGTTTTGTTGTCAGCACCAAGATGGACAAGAGTGCCATAGTGCAAACCGAGCGCCTCGTTCCCCATAAACTGTATGGGAAGTTCATGCGTCAGCATGCTAAATGTATGGTCCACGACCCGGAAAATAGCTGTAGCGTTGGCGACAGAGTTTTGATCGAAGAGTGTCGTCCGCTGAGCAAGAATAAGCGGTGGCGGATTATGGAAGTCATCGAGAAGGCCGTGTAATTTGCGGTTTTTGATAACTAAGTCCCAAGCAGTTTGTTTGGGTGCTTGTAAAGTTTTCTGCGGTTGGTGAAGAAATGATACAAACAGAAACCGTACTTAATGTAGCAGACAATTCAGGCGCTAAGAAGGTTCTTTGCATAAGAGTCTTGGGTGGAACACGACGTCGGTATGCCTCTGTTGGTGATGTTATTGTTGTCACTGTTAAAGAGGCGATCCCGAACGCGAAAGTTAAAAAGGGCGATGTTCTCAGGGCAGTCGTGGTAAGGACCGTTAAAGAGATTCGTCGTACGGATGATACGATTGTTCGGTTTGATGATAATTCAGCTGTGTTGTTGGCAAATTCAGGGGAACCGATTGGTAGCCGTATTTTTGGGCCGGTTGCCAGGGAGTTGCGTCCGAAGGGTTATATGAAAATTATTTCATTGGCTCCCGAGGTTCTGTAACAGCGGTTTAAACGAAGAACTGAATATTCAAAGAGTTCCACCGTTTGCACTTTTGGACGGTTGAGAGGCTGAAGGCATGAGAGCAAAAACACATTTGAAAATTAATGATCAGGTTGAGGTGATCGCCGGCAAGGATAAAGGTCGGGTCGGTAAGGTCATCAAGGTCAATGCCACCGATGGTAAAGCCATCGTTGAAAAGATCAACATGATAAAGCGGCACACGAAGCCCAGTCAAATGAACCAGCAGGGCGGGATCATTGAGAAGGAGGCGGCTATTGATGCTTCCAACCTGATGGTGATTTGCCCGAAATGTTCAAAGACTTCACGTGTAGGCAAAAAAATACTGGAAGATGGATCTAAGGTTCGCATTTGCAAGAAATGTACTGAATCTGTAGAGGCGAAAGCCTAATAGATCCTGATTTTTTTTGGAGGCAAGAATGGCTGGGGTAAAAGAGATTTATCAGGGTGAGTGTGTCCCGCAGCTTATGCAGGAATTCGGTTACCAGAACATTATGCAAGTACCGAAGATCACCAAGATCGTACTGAATATGGGGTTGGGTGAGGCTGTGCAGAACCCAAAGATTATTGATAGTGCGGTTCAGGAACTGACCATGATTGCTGGGCAGAAGGCCGTTGTTACTAAGGCGAAGAAATCTATCGCCGGGTTTAAGTTGCGTGCTGGAGTTCCTATTGGTTGCCGGGTAACACTTCGTGGTGACCGAATGTATGATTTTTTTGCCAAATTGGTTCATATTGCCTTGCCGCGAGTTCGGGATTTCCGCGGGTTGCCTACTAAGTCGTTTGATGGGCGTGGGAATTATGCCATGGGTATTAAGGAGCATATTATTTTCCCTGAAATTGACTATGATAAAATCGATAAAATCAAGGGACTTAATATTGCGATTACTACGACCGCCGAATCAGATGATGAAGGTCGGTTTCTTTTGAAAGCAATGGGAATGCCCTTCCGGAAATAGCACAGGGTAAGGAGGAAGAAGTTGGCTAAAAAGTCTTTGATAGCAAAGTGCAAGCGGACGCCGAAGTTTGCAGTACGGGCTTACAACCGTTGCGGGTTGTGCGGTAGGTCGAAAGCCGTTTATCGGAAATTCGGTGTTTGCCGTATCTGTTTCCGTTCCCTGGCTAATCGTGGTGAAATTACTGGTGTTACCAAGTCAAGCTGGTAACAGTGTTGATTGTGATCGCCTTAGATATGTTAACTGTTTGTTTTAAAAAACATCATAGGGAGCAAGCACTATGTGCATGACTGACCCCCTGGCTGATATGCTGACCAGGATAAGAAATGCCGGTATGGTCAAGTTTGAGACTGTTGAGATGCCGCTTTCGAAAGTGAAAACCGGTGTTGCAGCGATCCTGAAAAAGGAAGGCTTCATCAACGACTATCAGGTTCTTGATAACGCCACGCAAGGTGTTTTGCGTATTGAAATGAAATACGACCAGAACAATGAGCGGATTATCACCAACCTGAAACGTGTTAGTAAGCCGGGTCGCCGCATTTATGTGAAGCATGACCAGATCCCCAAGGTAATGAGTGGCCTTGGTATCGCGATTATTTCGACTTCCAAAGGAATTTTCACAGATAAAGAAGCTAGGTCCATGAAAATTGGTGGAGAGCTTCTCTGCGAAGTTTGGTAGATCGAATTTGTAATTGCTAACTATTGAGTATTTCGTAACGAGTGGAGAGTCGTCATGTCGAGGATTGGCAATCAACCTATCCCTGTACCTAAGGGGATTAAGCTTGATATAAATGGATCGTACGTTAAAGTCGTCGGACCTAAAGGGACACTGGAGCGGAATATACGCCCCGAGATTGCTCTGCAGGAAGAAGGAGACACCTTGATTGTTGTTCGGAAGGACAACAGTAAAAGGACCAGGGCCTTTTCTGGGCTTACCCGTACTTTAGTCAGCAATATGATTATCGGTGTGGATAAAGGCTTCCAGAAAAAGTTGTCCATAGAGGGGGTTGGTTACCGAGCTGAGGTGAAAGGATCTGTTTTGAACCTCAGTGTTGGTTATTCAAATCCTGTGGCGTTTGACCTTCCGACAGGGGTTACCGCTGAGGTCGACAAAGCGAATAATGTTACCTTGGATTGTATTGATAAAGAGTTACTTGGCGAAACTGCAGCCAAAATCCGCGCGGTACGTCCTCCCGAGCCCTATAAGGGGAAGGGAATTCGTTACACGGATGAATACATAGCCCGAAAGGCTGGCAAATCTGCTTCTAAGAAGTAGAGGGGGCGCGTAATTTTTACGCGGCGCTTGCAAGAGATAAATTTTTATAAGGCAAAACAATGGGTAAGACAAATCCGAAAGAGATTGCTCGTGAAAAGCGAGTTAAACGGATCAGGAAAAATATTGCCGGGACTCCGGAGAGGCCTCGTTTGCGTGTTTTTAAAAGCGCAAAACATATCTATTGCCAGATTATAGATGATGTTGCCGGAAATACCCTGGTTGCTATGTCCACTGTGGATAAAGGAATGATTGCCGCTGATATCAAGGGAAAAGCCGAGAAGGCGCGTCAGGTCGGGTTAAAAATCGCCGAACTTGCCAAAGGCAAAGGTATTGCAAAGGTCGTTTTTGACCGGGGTGGTTATCTGTATCATGGCCGAGTTAAGGCTTTGTCTGATGGAGCCCGTGAAGGCGGTCTTGATTTCTAAATTAGCTGCGCATAAGAAAATATTATCCCTGTAAAAAAAATCCAAAGCAATTTGGGGGTGAACCTTGGCAGATTTCAATAAGAACACAAGTGGCGATGAGTTTATAGAAAAGATCGTTCATATCAATAGGACTGCAAAAGTAGTCAAAGGTGGACGTCGTTTCAGTTTCAGCGCCATTGTTGTTGTTGGTGATGGGAAAGGAAAGGTCGGTTGCGGTCTTGGTAAAGCAAATCAGGTTCCCGAGGCAATCAGGAAAGGGGTTGAGCAGGCACGCAAAGACATGAAAAGTGTTTCCATAACTAACATGAGTATCCCGCACGAGGTTTTTGGGAAGTTTGGTGCTGGAAATGTAATGCTAAAACCGGCGGTAGAAGGAACTGGTGTTATTGCTGGTGGGGCTGTGCGCGCTGTTCTCGAAGCGGTAGGTGTTCATAATATCTTGACTAAGTGCATCGGTTCTCATAACCCGCATAATCTGGTTAAAGCGACCCTTGATGGTTTGCGGAGACTGCGTACTCCGCAACAGATCGCGATTAGTCGTGGGAAATCCGTCGAAGAAATTTCTGCCTGAACAGTTCGTCCCCCCCCGATTATGTAATGTGAGTATCTGTAGGGGATTGATTCAGGTTTTCAATTGTGTGCTGAAAACAGCATTATCTTAATGAAGAGTGAATGGGTATCTATATGGCAAATCAGCTCAAAGTGACCCTGAAGAAAAGCAAGATCGGGAGCACTGAAAAAATACGTGCGACGTTGATCGGCCTGGGGCTGACAAAGATCAATAAAACGGTTATTCGGCAGGACACCCCTGAAATTCGGGGGATGATTAAAAAAGTCGAACATCTGGTTGAGGTGGAGGATTAATTTATGTTGACCTTAGGTAATTTGTCGCCGCAGCCAGGTTCTAGAAAACCGAGAAAGAGAGTAGGTCGTGGCCTTGGTTCTGGTCATGGTAAAACTGCAACCCGTGGTCATAAGGGGCATAAGGCTCGTTCCGGTGGTGGCATCAAGCTGGGGTTTGAAGGCGGACAAATGCCTCTCCAGCGTCGGTTGCCAAAGCGAGGCTTTAATAATATTTTCAAGAAAGTCTATACCATTATTAATGTTCAAGAACTCGAGCGGTTTGCTGCTGACACCAAGGTTGACAGGCAGGTTTTGATCGCTGCTGGGCTTGTTTCTAAGAATGACAAGCTTGTGAAAATTCTTGGAAACGGCGAATTGACTAATGCGATAACTGTTGCTGTTGATAAGGTGAGTGCTTCTGCGCGCCAGAAGATCGAAGCTGTCGGTGGCAAGGTTGAGGAATAAATAGATGCGCGCTGGGGTTCAGAATGCTGCAAATATCCCGGAATTAAGGCGCCGGATTTTATTCACGGTGATAATGCTTGCCGTTTACCGCGCCGGTGTGCAAATTCCGACGCCAGGCATTAACGGTGAGGCGCTTAATCAATTCTTTCAGAAAAGCGCAGGTTCTCTTTTTGACATGTTCAACATGTTTTCCGGTGGTGCTTTGGAAAAATTTTCCATCTTCGCCCTGGGGATCATGCCTTACATCAGCGCCTCGATCATTTTCCAATTGTTGACCGTGGTTGTTCCCCAGTTAGAAGCGCTCTCGAAAGAGGGTGAAGCCGGACGCCGAAAAATCACCCAGTATACCCGTTACGCTACGGTTGTGTTAAGCCTGATCCAGGGTTTGTTCATCAGTATTGGTTTGGAAAGCATGAGTGCGCCTGGAACCGGGGAAATGGTTGTCATAGCTGCGGGCTGGCATTTTCGGTTAATGACCATGCTGACTTTGACCTCTGGTACTGCTTTTATAATGTGGCTTGGCGAACAGATGACTGAGCGGGGGATTGGCAATGGTATTTCCCTGATAATTTTTGCAGGGATCGTGGCGAGAATGCCAGCAGCTCTTGTGAACACCTTCAAGATGGCCAGCACCGGTGAAATTGCCTATATTATGTTACCCGTAATTTTGGCTATGATTGCCGCCGTAATCGCTTTTGTCATCTTTTTTGAAATGGCGCAGAGACGTATTCCAATTCAGTATGCAAAACGAATGGTTGGTCGGCAAATGTATGGGGGACAGCAATCACATCTTCCTCTTAAAATTAATATGTCTGGTGTTATACCGCCGATTTTTGCTTCTTCAATCATGATGTTTCCTGCCACGATCGGACAGTTTATCCAGGTTGATTGGGTGCAAAAAATGAGTGCCGCCCTCAGCTGGGGCAGTCTGCCACACACTTTACTTTTTATTGGTTTTATCGTATTTTTCTGCTTTTTTTACACTGCCGTTACCTTTAACCCGGTTGACATCGCGGAAAATTTGAAAAAACATGGTGGGTTTGTTCCAGGGATCAGGCCAGGGAAGAAGACTTCCGATTTTATCGATAAGATTGTGGTGCGGATCACGGTAATCGGCGCTTGTTATATCAGTGTTATTTGTGTACTGCCGACCATTTTAATCAATAAATTGCATGTGCCTTTTTATTTTGGTGGAACGGCTCTGCTTATTGTTGTTGGTGTGGCAATTGATACTATAGCGCAGATTGAGTCCCACACGGTTATGCGCAACTATGATGGTTTCATGAAGTCTGGTGGATTCAAGGGCCGTTGATAGTGTTATTATAAATTGATATGGCAATTATTCTGAAGTCACCTCGCGAAATTGCGCTATTGCTGGAGGCAAATCAGATTGTTGCCAAGACCTTGGCCTTGATAACCGAAAAAATTGAGGTGGGTTGCTCAACTTTCGCTCTTGATGCGCTGGCAGAGAAATATTGTCGAAATTGTGGTGCCGAGCCAGCCTTTAAGGGATATCGGGGTTTCCCAGGCAGCCTATGTGTTTCCATCAATGAACAGGTTGTACATGGTATTCCATCCAAAAAGGTCATTGTTAGGGATGGCGATATTGTTAGCATAGATTTTGGCGTTAAATATAAAGGGTATTACGGTGATGCCGCAGTAAGTATTCCTGTCGGTGAGGTTGCTTCAGAGTGGCGATCCTTGCTCGAGGTCACGCGGGCGGCCCTTTATAAAGGAATTGCTCAGGCGGTTCCTGGAAATCGAATAAACGATATATCACAGGCAGTGCAAGAACATGTTGAAAAGCATGGTTTTTCAGTTGTCCGTCAGTTTGTAGGCCATGGCATTGGGAGCCAGCTTCATGAGGCTCCGGAAATACCAAATTATGTCCGGTCAGAACGGACACCTAAGCTTATGCCGGGCATGGTTCTTGCCATCGAGCCCATGGTAAATCTTGGCACACATGCTGTTGATGTGTTGCGGGATGGGTGGACGGTTGTGACACGGGACAGGAAAATCTCGGCGCATTTTGAGCATTCTATTGCTGTAACAGACGGGGCGCCCATAATCCTGAGCGAGTTGACTGTGTAGCTTTTTTTGTCTTTATGAAAAAAAATAAGGCAAAAATAAATAAATAAGGTAATATCCTCTGCTTTCTGTCTGCCAGAATATCATTTCTTTAAATTTGGGTGGAGAGGACTGCATTGTAGGAAATAAGGGGTTTATGACCAAAGAAGAAGCTATTCAGGTTGAAGGGACCATTGTTGAGCCTCTCCCCAATGCAATGTTTCGGGTTGAACTCGATAATGGTCACAAGATTTTAGCCCATATTTCCGGAAAAATGAGGATGCATTTTATTAAGATTCTCCCTGGAGATCGTGTCACTGTTGAGTTGTCTCCTTATGATCTCACACGTGGAAGAGTGACATTCAGGGCAAAGAAAAAATAGGATATTCTTTGCCGCATAACAAAAAGGTTGCGTAATGAAAGTAAGATCTTCTGTGAAAAAAATTTGTAGTGACTGCCGGGTGTTCAAACGTAAAGGCGTCTTACGTGTTTCATGTAAGATAAAAAAGCACAAACAGCGGCAGGGATAATTTTTTAATTTATTTTGACTAGCAAGGGAGGCATGCCTTGGCACGTTTAGCTGGTGTTGATTTACCTAGAAATAAGCACATGGTTATTGCTTTAACTTACATCCACGGTATTGGCAGAACTTCGGCTCGTAAAATCCTGGATGCTGTTGGTTTGCCGCACACAACTAACAGCGATGATTTGTCTGAAAGTGATGTTACAAACATCAGAAAAATCATGGATGATGACTATGTTGTCGAGGGCGATCGTCGTCGAGAAGTAGCCATGGATGTTAAACGGTTGACTGACGCGGGATGCTATCGTGGAATTCGTCACCGTAAGGGGTTGCCTTGTCGAGGGCAGCGCACCAAGACTAATGCTCGGACGAGAAAAGGGCCGAGGCGGTCAGCGGTTAAAAGTAAAAAGTAGACATTAAATAATCATTCTGGATTGTTTATAGGAGTTATAATGGCTAGTCCGAAAGCGAGTCGTCCGAAACGCAAGGAAAAGAAGAATGTACCCGAGGGGATATGCTTTATTCACTCAACCTTCAACAACACCCTTGTTACTTTTGCGGACAGGCAGGGAAACGTGATTTCTTGGTCAAGTGCCGGTTGCTTGGGTTTTAAAGGGTCACGAAAAAGCACCCCTTTTGCTGCGCAAAACACGGTTGATGCTGCGGCTAAAAAAGCGCAAGAACATGGTATGCGCAAAGTTGAGGTCAGGGTCAATGGACCTGGACCGGGGCGTGAATCTGCTATCCGTGCATTGCAGACGAATGGATTTGATGTGAGCGTTATCCGTGATGTGACTCCAGTGCCGCATAATGGCTGCAAGCCTCCCAAGAGAAGAAGAGTATAGTTGGGCAGGGCGGGTCGCATGGCGTTTGATAATTAAAGTATGATTTAGTGAGATTGAGTGGAGGTCCAAATTGGCCAGATATACAGGCGCAGAATGCCGGCAGTGTCGGCGCGAAAAACTCAAGTTGTTTTTGAAGGGCGACAGGTGCTATTCAGACAAGTGTGCCTTTGAGAGGCGTTCCTTTGCTCCAGGTCAACATGGTCAGGCTCGGGTGCGCAAGGTTTCCGACTATTCTATACAGCTTCGGGAAAAGCAAAAAGTCCGTCGTATGTATGGCATGCTGGAAGGCCAATTCCATAAATATTTTGAGATTGCTGAACGGATCAAAGGCGTTACGGGTGAAAACCTGTTGATGCTTCTAGAAAGCAGGCTTGACAATGTGATCTACCGTCTAGGTTATGCAAGTTCCCGAAATCAGGGCAGGCAGTTGGTTCGGCATGACCATATTCAGGTGAACGGCAGGAAGGTGAATATTCCCTCCTTTCGGGTTTCAGTGAATGACGTTATTACCTTGAAAGAAAAAAGCAGGAAGGTTGCCGCCATTAACGAGAGCCTAGAAGCCGTTGTGCGTCGTGGTGTGCCAAGCTGGTTGGAGCTTGATAAAGAGAACTACAAAGGAACTGTAAAAGCATTGCCGGGCCGGCAGGAAATCACCATGCCGATTCAGGAGCAGTTGATTGTAGAGCTTTACTCCAAATAATTAGCCAACCGTGGAGCAATAGGAAACCATGACACTTGAGTCTGATCCGTTTTACAGAAATTGGCATGAGCTTATCATTCCTGAAAGACTGGAAGTAGACCAGGACAGCCATACAAAAAGTTTTGGCAAATTCACCTGTCAACCATTGGAGCGTGGTTTTGCCACGACTATCGGTAATTCCCTGCGCAGGATTCTTCTGTCCTCTATCCAGGGTGCTGCTATTGTCTCGGTGAAAATTGATGGCGCACTCCATGAACTGTCAACTATTCCAGGGGTTAAGGAGGATGTGACCCAGATCATCCTTAATCTTAAAGAAGTGCGCCTGAAGTTGAATACTCCCGGTTCGCAGATTGTCCGGATTGAAAAGAACAAGATAGGCACTGTTACCGCCGGGGATATCACCTCGGGGGGCAAGGTGGAGGTGATGAATCCTGATAAAGAGATTTGTACCATCACCGGTGAGGGTGTGTTTAAGGCTGAGTTTGAGGTTAAATGGGGCAAAGGCTATGTCACCGCTGAAAAAAATAAGGCAGAGGAGCAGGTGATTGGGGTAATTCCCATCGATGCTATTTTTACCCCCATTGTCAATGTGAAATCATTGGTCAGTCAAGCGCGTGTTGGTCAGCAGACCGATTATGACAAATTGATTCTGGAAATCACTACTGATGGTAGCGTTAAGCCTGAAGATGCTTTGGCATATGCTGCTAAAATAATGAAAGAACAGTTGCAGGTTTTTATCGCCTTTGATGAGGAATCTGTTGAACCCGCTATTGATGATACACGTGTTGATCGTGTGTCGCCAGTCAACGAGAATCTTTATCGCAGTGTTGAGGATCTGGAGCTTTCAGTCCGTTCAGCGAATTGCTTGCGTAATGCGGATATCCGTCACATCGGCGAGTTGGTGCAGAAATCCGAGGCTGAGATGCTGAAGACCAAGAACTTTGGTCGTAAATCTCTTAATGAGATCAAGCAGCTACTGTCTGAGATGGAGCTTTCGCTGGGCATGAAATTAGAAGGCTGGGAGCCTCCTGTTGTGTCAGACAAGGTGTCTGAAGAGCAGTCATAAATCCGGGAAGAGGGTAGTTATGAGACATAGAAAAGCAGGTAAGAGACTTGGCAGGACCACATCCAACCGCCAGGCCATGGTTCGTAATATGGTTACATCTCTCTTAGAGCATGAGAGAATTGTAACCACCACCCCCAAGGCCAAGGAAGTTCGTAAGGTTGCGGATCAGATGATTACTTTGGCCAAGCGTGGAGATCTTCATGCTCGGCGACAGGCCTTATCTTTTGTCCAGGATAAAAAGGTTGTTGCCAAATTGTTTGATGTGCTCAGAGATGAATATATGAGTCGTAACGGTGGCTATACCAGGATAATCAGAACTGGTAATCGTTTAGGTGATGCTGCTGAAATGGCCATCCTTGAGTTGGTAAATTATAGTGAAGTGAAAGCGGAAAAAGAGGTCAATTAGTTTTTCTGTTTTTTAGAAAATTCAAAGCTGGCTTGAACATTTTGTTCAAGCCAGCTTTTTTTTTGTGCACCAGCAAGGCGGGACTGCCGGGAAAAACTAGCGCACGCGTATTTTTGGTGAGGCTCAAAACAGCCAGAGATATTAATTTTGTATGTTTTGGTTTTGGGCGACGCTTAAGCAACAGCATGAACAGTGCGCTTGCGGACAGCTATGAAGGGCAAGAGAGGTAAAAAAAGATACCATCGTTAGTGTCTGTCGGGTAGTATTATACCTTTTGCAACGGCTGACCCAAAGGGCATCATGGCATTGCTGGTAAACGAAAAAGAGGTTCACTTTCATGCAGGAATGACCTTTGCCGACTTGGTGAGGGAGCAGGGCGATGCCCCCGATATCTTGCTTGTGAACGGCTACCCGGCAACGTTGCAAACCGTGTTGTCCGACGGAGACCACTGCTGGTTGTGGCAGCGGGGTAAGGCGCCTTCTGTGGAAGAGATGCAACATCTTCTGTATGCCCGGCACACTCCCGAAGTGCAGGCCTGCCTCCAGAAAAAGGTGGTTGGCATCATGGGGCTGGGAGGTCTTGGTTCTTTGGTGGCCATCGCCCTTGCGCGCATGGGTATCGGTTCGCTCCTTCTTGCCGACTATGATGTGGTGGAACCCACCAACCTCAATCGCCAGCAGTATTTTGTTGATCAGATTGGTCAGAAGAAAACCGCGGCGTTGCGGGATATATTGCAACGGGTGAATCCCCATGTCTCCCTGACAATTATCGATAGGCGGCTTGTCGAGGATGATATCGGTGTATTGTTTAAGGATGTCCATGCCTTGGTGGAGTGTTTCGATGATCCGGCCATGAAGGCTGCCGGCTTACGGGCTGCCCTGCATTATCTCTCCGGGGTTTTCTATGTGTGTGCCTCTGGACTTGCCGGCTATGGCGAGAACAATGCAATTCGAACGAGGCGGTTGTATCCTCGAGTATATATGGTTGGTGATGAGGTAAGTGCTGCCGCGCCGGGAGAGGGGCTTATGGCTGCCCGGGTTGGGATCGCTGCCCATCACCAGGCGAACCAGGTGGTCCGCCTCCTGTTGGGCGCGGAAAATGAGGCGGACTAGATGAAGGTTTTCTGTAACGGCGAAGCACAGGAAATCGTCCCCGGATCCCGGGTGATTGATTGTCTCAATAAGCTCGGCCTGGACCCCCTTTCGGTGGTGGTCGAGTGTGACGGGAAGATTCTAACCCGGGAAGAGTATGGGAGCCATCCCTTGCAGGATGGCTCGGTCCTTGAATTGATACGGTTTGTGGGGGGCGGTTAAGATGTTGACCATTGCAGGGAGAAAATTTCGCTCACGACTTTTTGGTGGCACCGGGAAGTTTTCTTCCCCGGAGGTCATGAAAGAGGCGCTTGCCGCTTCTGGTTGTGAAATGGTTACCGTGGCCCTGCGTCGCATTGACCTCAACAATCCGGCCGATGACATTATGAGCGTGCTGGACCGAGATCGTTACTTGTTTTTGCCCAACACCTCCGGGGCGCGGGATGCCAATGAGGCTATGCGGTTGGCCAGGCTTGCCAGAGCATCCGGGGGTGGGGAGTGGCTCAAGCTTGAGGTGACCCCAGATCCGAGAACTCTGCTCCCTGACCCCATCGAGACCCTGAAGGCCACGGAAGTCTTGGTCAAGGAGGGGTTTAAGGTGCTGCCCTATATGAACGCCGACCCGATTCTGGCCTTGCGCCTTCAGGATGTCGGGGCGGTTGCCGTGATGCCTTTGGGTTCTCCCATTGGCACCAATCAGGGGGTGCTGACCCGCTTTCAGATCGAGATTATTATTGCCCAGGCCCAGGTGCCGGTCATCGTTGATGCAGGGCTTGGTGCACCGTCGCACGTGGCGGAGGCCATGGAGATGGGCGCCGATGCGGTGCTGGTCAACACGGCGATTGCTGTGGCCGGAGATCCGGTGAGGATGGCGCACGCCTTTGCCATGGCAGTGGAGGCGGGACGAATCGCCTATGAATCAGGCCTTGGTGCGGTGAGTAAGGATGCCGCCCCCTCCTCGCCCGAGGATGGCCTTGGATTTTTGCGGTAGACTATGTTCGCTATCCCAGAATTTTCAACATTGCAGGCCGCGATCAGTCGCGCCACCGAGGCAGAGGTTTTGCTGGCTCTGCGTTCAGATCGTCCTGGGTTGGCAGGGCTTGCCGCGCTTTTGTCGCCTGCGGCGGAGCCGCATCTTGGGACCATGGCCAAACGTTCTGCCGCTATTACCAGCCAGCGTTTCGGTCGGACCATCCAGGTGTATGCGCCTGTCTATCTCTCAAGTTTCTGTGCTAATCGTTGCGCTTATTGCGGGTTTTCGGCGGATAACACCATTGAAAGGCGGGTTTTGACCATGGCCGAGGCGGAAAGCGAGGCCATGATCCTGCACCAGCGGGGCTTCAGTCATTTGCTTCTCGTTTCCGGGGAGGCTCCGGCCAAGGTTGGTGTGGATTATCTCGAAGAGCTGGCCCTGCGTCTGCGTGATCGCTTTGCCGCCTTGTCCATTGAGGTGCAGCCCCTGGAAACAGAGGAGTATGCCAGGCTTTTTCGTGCTGGCATTACCGCCGTGGCCGTGTATCAGGAAACCTATGATCGGGAAGTGTATAAACAGGTGCATCTGGCCGGTCGGAAGGCAGATTTTGACTATCGTCTGGAAACTCCTGCTAGGGCTGCGGCCGCCGGGATGCGGGAGGTCGGGATCGGTGCTCTGCTGGGCCTTGCGGATTGGCGGGCGGAAGGGCTGGCTTTGGGACAGCATCTTGCCTGGCTGAGACGGCATTACTGGAGGACTGGGCTCACCGTCTCTTTTCCGCGTATGCGACCAGCGCAAGGAGAGTTTAAGCCGCTGCAGCCGGTGAGTGAGAGAAATCTCAGCCAGATGATCTTTGCCCTGCGGATGTTTGATCCTGATGTCGGCCTGTATCTCTCGACCAGGGAGGAGGCCCGCTACCGTGACGGCATGGTCGGTCTTGGCCCAACTCGGTACTCGGCGGGCTCTTGCACTGCTCCGGGCGGATACGGCCAGGAAAACGCGGGTGCGGAGCAGTTCGAAGTCGGGGATAATCGGAGCCTTGCCGAGGTCAGTGCCGTCATCCAACAGAAGGGTTTTGATCCGGTCCGCAAGGATTGGGATGCTGTTTTTCAAATGCAGGGAGACAGGCAGCAGGCTGCCTGAACAATACGCGCAATCATAAGTAAGGAAGGAGAGGTGAACCAATGGCAGACCTGAAGAAAATGTACACCACCATTCTAGGTGATCACTTTCCCATGGAGATGAAAATCACCTTTGGCGACCAGGAGTTGGTCTACCGGAAGAAGACCTGGAAGATCGTGGGTGAGGACGGAAGCGTTGATGAGCGGGGGGTGCGCTATGGCGAGAACCCCGACCAAGAGGCAGCCCTCTACGAGCTGACCAACGGTAATCTGGTGCTGGGTGACTGCCGGTTCATCGAGCCGGGCAAGGGGCTGGTGAGTGGGATCAAGGTCGAGGACATGCTTCAGGTGGGCAAGCACCCCGGCAAGATTAACCTCACCGATATCGATAATGGCCTCAACATCATCAAGTACCTGATGGAACGCCCGGCGGCGGTGATCCTCAAGCATAACAATCCCTGCGGTGCAGCCTGCGATGAGGCTTTGGCTCGCGCCTACGATCGAGCCAATCGTGCCGACCGTATTGCTGCTTTTGGTGGAGCCGTTATCATGAACCGGCCCTGCGATAAGGAAACCGCTGAGCTTTTAAGCCAGAACTATCTGGAAGTGGTCTGCGCCCCAGAGTTTGAAGCGGGAACGCTGGAGATTCTTGCGGCCCGAAAAAATCTGCGGGTGGTGCGGATCAGCCGGATCGATCGGCTCGCTGATTACGAGAAATACCGCTATGTCGATTTCAAGAGCCTGATCGATGGCGGTCTCATTGTCCAGCAGTCGGCGGTGAACTCCATCCGTTCAATGGCCGACCTGAAGCCGGCGGTGAGTATCTCGAAGGGGCAGGAGTACAAGGTGGAGCGTGAGCCCACCCAGCGGGAGATCGATGACATGATCTTCGGCTGGGCCGTGGAGCACGGGGTGACCTCCAACTCGGTCATCTATGTGAAGGACGGCTGCACGGTGGGCATCGGCACCGGCGAGCAGGACCGGGTCGGCGTGGCCGACATCGCGGTGTACAAGGCCTATACCAAGTATGCCGATATGCTTTGTTTTGATACCTTTGGTCTCCCTTATGCGGATATGGTGCTGGAGATTGAACAGGGCAAGCGGAACAAGGCGGATCAGGAGAAAATAGACGCGCAGACCAAGACGGACAAGGCCGGGCTGCCCGGTTCGGTGATGATTTCCGATGCCTTCTTCCCGTACCGCGACGGTGCCGATGTCGGCATCCGGCAGGGGGTTTCCGCCATTCTCCAGGCGGGCGGTTCCATGCGTGATTTCGAGACCATCCAGGCCTGCAACGAGGCAAAACCCCAGGTGGCTATGAAGTTTACGGGGCAGCGGTCCTTTAAGCATTAAGAAAGAATCGAACATATAAAAAAGCCCGACCTGAAAAGGCCGGGCTTTTTTATTGAGCAGACCGGATCAGTTATGCTTTTCGTCAACAATGCGGCCATCGCTGAAGGTGAAAATCCGGTCAAAGCCTTCCACCATCCGCTGGTCGTGGGTGACCACTAAAATGGCGGAGTTGTTCTCCATCGCCAGTTTTTTGAGCAGGGCCATGACGTGTTTGCCGTTTTCCGTGTCTAGGGCGGCGGTGGGTTCGTCGGCCAGGATCACTTTAGGCCGGTTGGCCAAGGCCCTGGCAATGGCGGTGCGCTGCGATTCGCCGCCGGAAAGCAGGGCAGGATAGTGGTTGAGGCGGTGGCCAAGGCCGAGGTTTTTCAGAATCTCAATGCTCCGCGCCCGTGCCTCCTTGCTTCCCACCCCGTTGTTTTCCAAGGCGATCATCACGTTTTCCACCGCAGTGAGGAAGGGGATCAGGTTATGGGACTGGAAGATAAACCCCAGTTTTTCCCGTCTGATCCGTTTGAGATCGAGGCTTGGCGGCCAGCCGCCGTCGGCGATCAGTTCCCCGTCCAGCACTACCCGCCCCCGGGTCGGTTCGGTAACCAGGCCGATGGTGGTCAGGAGCGTGGTCTTGCCCGAGCCCGAGGGGCCAAGGATGGCCACCAACTCTCCGGGCGTCACGTCGAAGGTGGCGTCGGCTAAGGCCACGACCTCGTTGTCGCCGCTGCCGTAAATCTTGGTCAATCCTTCAATCTGCACCGCGTACATTTGCCTCATCCTCCCAGAGCCTCCGCCGGATCGACCCGCATGGCTTTGCGAATGCCCACCAGGCTTGCGCCGATGCAGATCAGGATCACGATGCCGAACAGGAGTTGGAGATCGATGGCCACCAGATCAACCCGCCGCGGAAACTTGTCGTGGGTGAGACCGATCAGGGTGAAGCCGATGGCATAGGCGATCAGCCCCATGAGCAGCGATTGCTGGAGGATCAGGCCGACGATTACCCGGTTTCTGGTGCCGATCAGCTTGAGGGTGGCGATCACCCGCAGCTTGTCCAGGGTCATGGTGTAGATAATCAGCGAGATGATGACCCCGGAGATGACGAGCAGGATGGCCCGAAAAAGGCCGAGCTGCATCTTGGCCTTCTTGATCATGCCCTCGGTGAGGATGCGTTCCTGATCCGTGCCGGTGAGGGGCCGGAAATGGTTCCAGCGGTTGATCCGCTCCTGCACCTGGGCAAGGTCCGCGCCTGGGGCGAGCCGCGCCACTACGGTGTTGGCGATATGGGTGGAGCCGACGATGCCTGCGATCTGTGGGGTGAGCTGGCTGGCCTGGTGTGAGGAAAGAAACGGCAGGCGGGCAAGCTGGTCCGCGAGTTTCTCGCGGCTGTTGCGAATGGCGTTGTTGTCGTCCTTGAACTGGATTTTTTGGGCGTCGGCCAAGGTCACATAGGCCACCGGGTCGCCGGCCGAGGAAACCATCTTGGCGGTAAGGCCGACCACGGTGTAGTCGTCGCCGGCCAGGCGCAGTTGCTCGCCCAACGCAATCTTCATGGCGCGGTCCACCACGATCTCGTAATGTTTTTGGCCAATAGGCCGTCCGGCCACGATGGCGGGCGGTCCGCCCATGCCTTCCAGCTCGTACCCTATGAGGAAGAAACGGAAGGGCTTGCCGTTGCGTTCGCTCTGGATATTTTGAAACGACAGGGCCGAGGCCTGCGCCACGCCGGGCACTGCTCGAATCCGATATTTGATGTCTTCCGGGATGCGCGAGGTGGCGGCAAAGGGGCCGCTGGTGTCCTGCTGCACCACCCAGAGGTCCGCCGCCGTGGAGTTCAGGACAGCGGTGGCGTCGGTGAACAGACCTCGGTAGATGCCTCCCATGCTCATCACCACCCCGAGGAGCAGGCCAAGACCAAGGCAGGTCTGGACAAAGCGGCTTTTGTTGTGCCGGATGTCGCGCAGGGCCAGGTTCATTTTTGTACCCGGACCTTCTGGCCTTCGGCGAGCTGGGACATTTTTTCCGGGGCGGCCAGGGCTATTGATTCGTTTCCGGCAAGGCCGCTGGTGATTTCGCTGAACTTGGAGTCTTCAAGACCCACGCCAACCTCCTGAAAGCGGAGACGATTATCTTCCACCACCCAGACCCCGCGCTGTTTCCCTTTTGCTATTAGGGCACTCTTGGGTATGGAGGGCGCTCCCTGCCGTGCGCCTGCAGCGATTAGCACCTCGGCCTGTTCGCCAAGGCGAAAGTGCGACAAGGCCGGGGTGAAGGCCACGTCCACTTCAAGTTCCTCGGTGATCCGGTCGCTTTCCCAGGCAAGGCGGGCGACCTGGCCTGGGAATTTCTCGCCCGGCGCGGAACGGAGGGTGATGGTTGCCGCTTGTCCGGGTGATACTCCTTTGAGCTGCGATTCGTCGACATTGGCTTTGACCCAGACGGTTTCCGGGTTGGCCATCAGAAAGATCGGCACCCCCGCAGTCACTGTGGCGCCCAGCTCCAAATCCCGCCGAATGATAACGCCATCTTCCGGCGCCACAATGGTGGCATCCGCCAGCCGGGAGCGGCTGGCAACCACCGCTTCCTTGGCCAAGAGATAGGCGGTTTCATACTGCTCCGTCTCCTGCCTTGAAACGAGTTCCTTGGCAGCCAGGGCCTTGAACCGGGTGGCATTTTTTGTCGCCAGCGCCAAACTGGCCTCGGCCTGTCGATTCTGGGCCTGCAATTCGCTGAGGTCCAGTTTTGCCAGAACCTGCCCCTGCTTGACCGCATCCCCTTGGTCCGCATTGACCTCGACGATCCGGCCGGTGATCTTGCTGGCGATGTTGACCACCATCTTGGCCTCAACCGTGCCATTGCCATACACCTGGGCGACCAAATCCCGTTTTTCCACGTGGATAATCTCTACCTTTGACTGGCCAAAGACAACGAGCCGTAAAAAAATGGCGGCGGCTATGACCACACTCAGCAGGATAAAGCGGGTTTTCTTGTGTTTCAGCATTGCCAGAGGTTGCATCGGTGTTCTCCCTATCCTGCTCTATTCTTTACCCAGGGCGCGGTCCAGCCGAGCCAGGGCGATTTTTTCATCGTAAACAGCCTGAATCTGGGCGGTTTCGGCATTCAAGGCCTGAGCCTGGGCGTCGATGGCTTCGACCATGGTTCCCAACCCTTCCTGGTAGCGCTCCATGGCCAGGCGCTGGCTCTCCTGGGCGGCCACCGTCTCTTTGTGGCTTGCCGCAAGGCGGGCCTGGGCTTCGGTGATCCCCAGCCAGGCGGATTCCACTTCCTTGGCGATCTGCATCCGCAGAGTTTTTTGCTGAGCCACCACACCTTGGATTGCGGCATCGGCCTCTCGTACCTGTTCCTGGGTGACGAATCCGGAAAAAACCGGCAGGGTGAGATTGACCCCCAGGGCCCAGACTTGGCCTTCTGGAAGCATGCTCTGGGCGGCCTCGCCATAGCTGGCTGTACCCGAAAGAGTGGGGAGGTAGCCGCTGCGGGCGGAGCGCAAGGAGCCTGAGGCCGCATCTTTAAGAGAGGAGAGCCGCTTGAGTTCGCTTCTGTTGCGCAGGGCCTCCTCCCGCAGACGGGCTAGATCTCCCGGCGTAGGGTCTGTGATGGTTTCTGGTTCGGCTAGGGGACGGACTCCCAGAGAGTTCAACCCCATGGCGTTGGCCAGTTCCAGGCGGGCCAGATCCCGGTTATTTTCGGCCCGGATCAGCAGACTTTTGCCTGCGTAGAGAGAGGCTTCGGTTCTGGCCACTTCCACCTTGGAGCGGATTCCGTGTTTGAAAAATTCCTCGGCCTGGTGAGCCAACCCTTCTCGGGCTGCCACGGTTTTCCGGCTGGCCGCCACCTGCTTTTCTGCGGCCAAGACGAGATACCAGGCACCCTTGACCCGGAAGGCCACATCCTGGCGGCTGACAGCCATTCCTTCCACAGCCGCTGCCTTGGCCCCGCGGGCAGCGGCGGTGGCTCCGGCGGTGCGACCGAAATCATAGATATTTTGTCTGACCACCACCGAGGTGGTGGAAACCTCGGTTTCCTTGATGCCGCCTAGGGCGGTGAGAAAGGTGTCCCCCTTGTTCCAGTCGGCAGCAAGATTGATCTGGGGCCAGTAATTGGCCTTGGCTTGGCCAAGCCGGGCCTCGGTGGCCGAGAGGCTCGCTGCCGCTTCTTCGATCTGGGGATGATTTTTGTTTGCGGTCGTTAGAGCCTCAGCCAGGGTAAGCGGTTCTACCGCCATCACTTGGCCGGGAAAACATACGGACAGCATAATAAAAAGGAGCGTTTTTTTCATACGGGTTCCATGGGGTTGGTTTCTGTCAGCGCTGGGCAAGAGGGTGCTTGAATGAGCCGTAGGAAATTGTTCCACAACCGCTCGGCCTCGGCATCCAGGCTGAAAGCTCCGTGGGTGATGGACCAGCGTAAGGCGGTGAACTGGATCATGCCAAGCAGGGTGATCGCTGTTTCTCTCGGCGAAAGTGAGCGGAGTTCTCCGTTCTTGATTCCGGCATTAATGATGTTGCTCAGCGTTTCTATATATCCTGCCATTTTGCCTGCTATGGTTTTGGCCAGCTGCCGGTCGCCGAGGTGGATCTCTTCGGAAAAGATGAAACGGGGCAGGCCAGGGTTTGCGGCAATCAGGGCAGCGTGGGAACGAAAAATGACGCTGAGTTTCTCCAGCGCCGAACCTTCTCCCGCTGCAATCCCTGCGGCCTTGCCCATTACCGCCTCGCTGATGAAACCGCCCAGTGCTTCGAGAATCTCCTGCTTGCCCTTGAAATGGCGGTAGATATTGGCGTCGCTCATCCCGGCCCGTCCGGCGATCTCGGTGATGGTGAGGCCGTGCACGCCTTTTTCGCCGATAACCTGAAGCGCGGCTTGGACAATCTCTTCTCGGCGAATATGGGTACTTTTTTTAGGTGGCACAACAGCTCCTCTATGTGAACGCACGTTCACATTAGCAGAGTCTCAGAAGCTCTGTCAAGTGGTTTGCGTGGAGGGTGTTTGTGTGCAATAACAGGTAGCCCGCCACTGGCTTGATCAGGCTTGACGAGTGATTATCTTAAGAGCTAGGGTAGGGGGCGGCATATACATCAAAATAATAGAGGCGAGGAAGATGGAACAGGAAGCAAAGAATGTTTTGCTCGGTGGTCAGCAAAGCTGTTGAGGGCCAAAGATTCCTCCTCGGGTGGGAGTGGCCATAGCTGAGCAAGCTTTTGTGAGTGGTGTGCTTGAGACTCCTGTGGGCGTAGTGCCACGGATCGCCACCGTGCTTGCCTGGCAGGATCGCTGGGGCGCGCTCCAGGTTCGTCTGGGGCTCGGGAGGATGCAATTTACCGTTGAACCGGGGTTGTACGGAGTTGGCTCCCCCAAGGAGGATTCGCCCGTTTTGGTCACGGCCAATTACAAATTGAGCTTCGATCATCTGCGCTTTGCCCTGGTCGAGCAGGACGCCTGGGTTTTGGTTCTTGATACCAACGGGATTAATGTTTGGTGCGCGGCGGGCAAGGGGACCTTTGGCACGGCCGCGCTCTGTGCCCAGGTGGCAGCAAGTCGACTTGCTCAACTGGTTCGGCATCGCAGGCTTGTTGTTCCCCAGCTCGGTGCGCCGGGTATCGCGGCGCATGCGGTGAAGCAACAGAGCGGGTTCGCAGTGGTGTATGGGCCGGTCATGGCCTGCCATCTTCCGGAGTTTTTGGCTCGGGGGATGCAGGCCACCCCGGCAATGCGCCGCAAGATCTTTTCCCTGGCGGAACGGGCGGTGTTGATTCCGGTGGAAGTCTTTAGCGCCTGTCACTGGGCGTTACCCCTGTCTGTCGTGCTCTCTGGGGCGATCGGTCTGTTTGGCCCGGCGTCATTTTGGGGTAATGTGCGGGCGCAGGGCGGTTGGACAATGGCCGGTCTGTGGAGCGGCGTCGTTGCCGGGACGGTGCTGACCCCCTTGCTGTTGCCGGTGCTGCCTGGCCGGGCCTTTTCTATGAAGGGGGGAGCTGCGGGGTGCATCGCCGGTCTGGTATTTCTCGGGGTCTTTTTCTCCCGGCAAGGAGTATCGGGCAACACCATTACCGCTTTGGCCTGGTTGCTGCTCATCCCAGCAATGGCGTCCTTCCTCGGCATGGAATTTACCGGGGCCTCGACCTATACCTCGCTTTCCGGGGTGAAGAAGGAGATGCGCCTGGCTGTGCCGCTTCAAGTTGCTGCGGCACTATGCGGACTGCTTTTGTTGGTCTGGGCAAGGAGGCTGTGATGATGGGGAAGGGAAGGGTGTTATATCTCAAGGGGGTGGCTACCCTGCGGCTTGCGCAGGAGGCCTGCATCGGCTGCGGGATGTGTCTGGCGGTCTGCCCGCAGGAGGTTTTTGCCATGGAGCATGGCAAGGTGCGGATTATTGAACAGGACGCCTGCATGGAGTGCGGGGCTTGTATGGTGAATTGTCCTGCCGGAGCGCTTTGGGTGCAAAGCGGAGTGGGCTGTGCCCAGGCGGTACTCAATGTCATGTTGGGTCGTAGCCGTGAGGCTTGCTGTACGGTGGAGGGTAAACCGGGCGGCGGCTCCTGCTGCTGATCTGTTAAGCGGTTTGTCGTGCCGTTATTTCAGCCGCGCGGGGTACACCTGGAGTGGGGTTTGCGGTCCGACTTTGGGCGCAACCTGAACCGGAGTTTGCGGCTGGGCTGGTTGCGGTTGCACCTGTGTCTGGGCCGGGGGCTGCACTTGGGCCGGGGATTTGCCCTGTTTTTCCGGGTAGAGGCGCAGGCTTATTCGCCGGTTCCGGGGGTCAAAGGGATTCTCCTTGATGATCGGCTCGGTGGCTGCATAGCCCGAGACCCGGCGGAGGCGGCTGGACGGGATGCCGTTTTTTTCCACCTCGACGCGGGCGGCGGAGGCCCTGGCGGTGGAAAGCTCCCAGTTGCCGAATTCTTTGTTCGCATAGCTGACCGCATCGGTGTGGCCTTCGATTTCAATGCGGCTTGAGGTGCTCTTGATGTTGTCGCAGACCACCTTGAGGATCTTCTGGCCGCTTACGGTCAGGGTTGTGCTGCCCAGAGGAAACATGGGGTTTCCTTCCTTGTCCATGATGTCCACCTTGACCCCGCCTTCGAAGACCTCGATGTGCACCTGATCCTTGAGGTCGGCGAGCTGTTGCTCGATTTCCTGTTGCAGCTTGTTTTTGAGCTGCTCCAAACCTGCGGGGCTTCCCTCGCCTTCAGCGTCCCCGGAGGCAGCCGGGGTTTGGGTAATGGTGATTTGGGCCGCGGGCACGGCTTGTTCCGTGGATATCATCTGCGTGGTCCCGCCAGCACCGCCCTCGGCAAAGATGCTGTATTCCTGAAAGTAGTGGGCGAGCTTCTCCTTCTGCGGCTTGGTGGTCATGTTGACCAGCCACATAAGGAGGAAAAAAGCCATCATGCCCGTCATGAAGTCGGCAAAGGCCACCTTCCAGCTACCGCCGTGGGCGCCAGCCCCTTGGACCTTCTTAACCTTTTTTATGATTATGCTTTTGTCTTCCATTTCTTGATGGCCTCCTCAACCTCGGCAAAGGAAGGGCGATCATCGCCGGGGATGGCACGGCGGCCAGCCTCAACGGCGAATTGCACCATAAAGCTGGTGGAATAGGCGGCGAGCAGGGAGGTTTTGATTACTCGGAGATAGGCTTCGCGCTCATGGGCATGGTGTTCCAGTTTGCTTCCCATGGGACCGACAAATCCGTAACAGGCAAGTACGCCAAAAAAGGTGCCGACCAAGGCGGCGCCGATATGGTGGCCCAGAATTTCGGCCGATTCATTGATATATCCCATGGTGATAACAATACCCAGAACCGCGGCGACAATACCCAGGCCGGGGAGAGCGTCGCCTACCTTGGAAACGCTGTGGGCGGGCAGCAGTCGCTCATGCTGATTGGCTTCCAGGTCGACCTCCATGAGGTTGTCTAGCTCGTAAGCAGGATAATTGGCGCTGAGCATGGTGCGGACCGTGTCGCAGATGAAGTCCGCTGCCTCGTGGTCCTTCATGATGGCCGGGTATTTTTGAAACAGGGGGCTTTTTTCATGGTTTTCGATATCGGACTCGATGGCAACCAACCCTTCCTTCTTGATCTTGAAGAAGACGGCGTTCATCAGGAGCAACAGCTCAAGGTAATGGGCTTTATTGAGATGGGAATCGGAAAAGATGCCACCAAGGTGGGCGACAATGACCTTCAGCGATTTGGCCGGAGAGGAAATGATCAGGCCGCCGATGGCTGCGCCGAAGATGATGATTACCTCCGCTGGTTGAAAGAGGATGCTGAAGTTTCCTTTCCCCATGGCGTAGCCGGTGATAACCGACCCTAAAACAATTACTATGCCGATGATTGCTAACATATTGGTATCCGTTTTCCTAAGGAATGCAAGGTGTGTTGATGTCGAGCGGTTGGCGCGGGTTTTCCCTTGCCGAGGCTGGAAAGGTCAGGATTCCAGCCAACGTTGACCGATGAGTTGTTCTTTCTGTTTTTGGAGCGCATAGGTGGCAATGGCGTCCCGGATGGCCCCGTTTGTCGCGGTAAACTGGATAGCCACATGACAGCCCCCATCCGGAAGCGGGGTTGCCCGCGTAACTTCGCCGCCGACTACGACCCAGCAAGGTTGGTCGGTGGAGAGGAGCATTTGAACTTCAACAAGATCTCCAGCCGTATGTTCCTCCTGGGAGGTAAGCTTGATTCCGCTGGCGCTCAGGCTTACTTCCCCGACCCGTGTTGCCTCCTGTCGTCGGGCGATATGGTGAAAATCAAGGAGGCTGTCCAGCTTAGTGTTGATTTGGAGTAGTAGCTTGGTCATGGAGGGCTGGAGGTCTTTCTTATCATTGTACCGTGGCAGTTTGTAGAACTCAGATAGGAGCTCCAGCTTGGCGTTGCTCTCAATGAGCAGCAGGGCAAAGGATGGGTCGACTTCATGGGGAAGAGGCTTCAGCCCTGCCCCGATTTTCCCGGAGTCGGAAAGGGCAACGGGAATAATTCTGGCCACGGGCAGGCAGCCGTTAGTGACTTTTTGCACCGATGTTGCCAGGAGATCATCAATCCGGAAATTTTCCCGGCGATTCTGGTCGCTGGTATCTGCAGAATTGTCAGTTGGCATGCGTGTAAATCCTTTATAAAATAGCGCACATCATACCCTGTTGCGGGAATTTTGGAATTATTTTTTACGTGGGCAACGTCGCTATTGTGCCTGAGAGATTCTGAACGTCATGAAAAAATAAGAAGGCTAATGTACCGAGCAGGAGATGCAGGGGTCGTAAGCCCGGACCAGCATCTCGGCCAGAAGTTCGATCTCTCGGTCTTTTTTTCCGGTTCGGGTATACTGGTTGACCAGTGCCTCGATGTCGTGCAGGATGTTGGCGTGGTTTTGGCTGGTAGGGATAACGCAATCAGCCTTGATCACCTTGCCGTCTTTGTCGAAATTATAATAATGATAGAGGATGCCCCGGGGAACCTCCACTGCGCCGACTCCTTCGCCTTTTTTTGCCTTTACCGGCTGGCGCGGTTCCTGCCAAGGGCTACCCAACAGGGTGTCGATGAGCTGCACGGAATCGAGCACCACCTGGACGCATTCCACCAATTGGGCCACATTGCCCATGTACGGGTTGTGGTTTACCGGAAGAAGGCCCAGAAATTTGGAGATCTCCCGTGCGGTGGGGTGGAGCAGGGGGAAATTGTTGTTCAATCGGGCAAGGGCGCCAACGGCAAAGGAGGGGCGGGATAGTTTGCTGAGCTTGGAGGTGAAGCCTTTCAGGCAGTATTCATTGGTCATGGCCCGGTATTGGTGTTCTTTTTTTACGACCCCATCTGTGGAAACAAGCCCGCCGCCGATAAAGGGATAGTCTGTTTCGCCCTTGAGGGAGACGAATTCCGTTTCCCGGCTGAAATCGGGGATGGCAAAGGTTTTAAACAGTTCCGCCGAGGCCAGCAGATCAGGAACCGAGGCCAGCAGCCGTTGGCGAATCTTTTCCAGCTCCCCTTTTTCCGGCAGCATGGTGAAGCCGCCCACCACGGTCCGAGTCGGGTGCAACCGTCTGCCACCGATAATGTCGCAGGCATCGTTGGCCAGCAGCTTGAGGCGCAGGGCTCGCTGCACTACCTCCGGATGGGTTTTGGCCAGGGGTAGCACGCTGCCCACGCCAAGGAAATCCGGGGCGGCTAGAAAGTATAGGTGCAGGATATGGCTCTGCAGGGTTTCCATGTGCTTCAGCAACAGCCTCAGGTTCGCGGTCTGGGTCGAGGGAGTGATGTCAAAGGCGTTTTCCACGGCCCGGATGCTGGCCAGGGTGTGGCCGATGGAGCAGATTCCGCAGATCCGCCCGCAGATATAGGGGGCATTTTCCCAGTGTTTGCCCACCAGCATGGCTTCGAAGAAGCGGGGAGTTTCGATGACCTCCCATTGCGCCTTTTTCACCACCCCATTTTTGATGCTGATTTGGATGTTGCCGTGGCCTTCCACTCTGGTCAGGTGGTGGATATTGACCTCACAGGAAAGTTTCATGGTTTCTTCCTCTTGGTCGGGGTCTTTTTGGGTTGGGCGCGGACTGTGTCGGCGAAAGAGGCAAAGCCGCCAAAACATTCCAACCGGTCGAGGATAGTCTCGCTGCTGAAACCGTAGGTGTGCATGATCTCTTCCAGCTGTTTGAGATTGGCCGATTCCGCTGGGCCGCGGCAACCCCAGCAGCCTCTGCGGTTAGTGGTGCACCAGGCATCGCAGCCAGCCCGGGTGACCGGGCCGAGGCAGGGCTCCCCGAGCTCGAACAGGCAGATGTTTTCGTTGGCCTTGCATTCCATGCACACCGGGTATTCCGGATGGCGAACTGCCTTGCCCAGAATCAGGTTAGTGACGATTTTCTCGACCTCTTCTTTTTTAATGGGACAGCCGAAGATCTCGAGGTCCACCTGGACAAAATCTGCGAGGGGATGCACCTCCATGGTCTCGATGGGAAAGTCGCCGTACACCTCTTTTTTAACCCACTCCAAATCGCGGAAGCGGTTTTTTAGCTGGTTGACCCCGCCGAAGCAGGCGCAGGATCCGAGGGCGACCAGGATTTTGGCATTCTTGCGGATCTCGGTAAGGCGAGCAATTTCATCCTTGCGGGTGACGCTGCCCTCGACAAAGGCGATGTCGTAGGTGTTGGCATGTTCACTCATTCCTTCGCGGAAATTGACGATCTCTACCAGGTTGAGAAAGTCGAGCAGAGTGGCCTCGTTGTTTAGAAGCTGTAACTGGCAGCCTTCGCAGGAGCTGAGCTCGAAGAAGCCGACCTTTGGTCGGGCAAGGGGGACGCCAAGGTAGGAGAGTTGTCCGCTCATCTCAGATCGCCTCC
>CALMMG010000152.1 GCA_937868185.1 uncultured Pseudomonadota bacterium | reverse complement strand
GAGATGACAAAACACCCCACCCCCCTTGCCGAAGTGCTCTGGCCGGAGTACGATGTCGAAGCGGTCAGGGAGGAGGCAATCACCATTGTTATCCAGGTGAAAGGCAAGGTGCGCAGCCAGCTCCAGGTTGCTCCGGGTACCAGCGACGGTGACCTTGAGCAAATGGCACTGGCCGATGAAAAAGTGCAAAAATTTCTGGACGGCAATCCGGTGCGCAAGGTTATTATCGTGCCAAACAAACTGATCAATATTGTTATTTAGAAGTTGTTAATAAAACAACTTGTACAATTCTGGACGTTTGTTACGGCTTCTTATGCCGGTTTATCCAGACAAAATGCGCAGATTATTTTTTAACAACGGCCTAATGTGACGAGCCTGACACCAGACACCCACGGACCCAGACCATGAAGATGCTTACCCTGAAAAACCTGAGCCTGCTCCTTGTCCTGCTGTTTGTCACCGGCTGCGGTTACCACAACCCCAACATGCTGCCGCCGGAACAACAGGGCAGGGTTCTCAAGCTCCATGTGCCCATCTGGCCAAACCCGACCAATGAAATCAGACTCGCCTCTGACATCCGCAATGCCCTCCAAGACTGGCTCGGCCAGAGCAAACAGTTCACCCTCGTTGACAGCTCCGGAGAAGCCGACTATGTCCTCAACGGCAGGATCAACGCCGTGAGTTACACCGGCCGAGCCTATGACGCCAAAGATCGGGCCCAGGCGCTCATTGCCACCTTGAGCATTGACTACACCGTCACAGACACCCGCACCGGCAAGGCGGCCTGGGAGACCAAGGGTTTTGCCCTCACGGAAACCTATTCCCTCCAGACCGATGCCCACAAGAAACAGGCCCTGGAAACTATCGTGGATAATCTGGCCGAGCAGATATACATCCGCCTCTACAGCGCCATCTCCCGGTATGAAAAAAACAAGGGCCGGGGCAATTGAGCGCGGCCGGCTTATCGCAAATTATGATTCGCAATATCCCGCAGAGAAAGGTATATAGCAAAGTTTCGTAATCATCCTTGCCCCAATAATCATAGCACCACAGAACCAGAAACTGGAGGTCCCATGCCATCACGCAGAGAACTTGCCAATGCCATCCGCGCCCTGAGCATGGATGCCATCCAGAAAGCCAAATCAGGCCATCCCGGCGCACCCATGGGCATGGCCGACATCGCCGAAGTCCTGTGGAACGACTTTCTTGCCCATAATCCCGCCAATCCCAAATGGGCTAACCGCGACCGTTTTGTCCTCAGTAACGGCCACGGTTCGATGCTGCTCTATTCCTTACTCCACCTCACCGGCTACGACTTGCCCATGGAGGAGATCAAAAACTTCCGCCAGCTGCACGCTAAAACCCCAGGCCACCCGGAATACGGTTACGCCCCCGGCATCGAAACTACCACCGGCCCCCTAGGCCAGGGCATCGCCAACGCGGTGGGCATGGCCATTGCGGAAAGAACCCTGGCAGGCCAGTTCAACCGGCCGGGCCACGCGGTTATCGATCATCATACCTATGTGTTCCTGGGCGACGGTTGCATGATGGAGGGGATTTCCCACGAAGCCTGCTCCCTGGCCGGCACCCTGGGTCTGGGCAAGCTCACCGCCCTGTACGATGACAACGGCATCTCCATCGACGGCGAGGTACAGGGCTGGTTCACCGACAACACCCCCATGCGTTTCCGCGCCTATGGCTGGCACGTCATCGAGGGCGTAGAGGGCCATGACGGCGAAGCAATCAAAAAAGCCATTGCCGAGGCAAAGTCTGTAACGGACAAACCCACGCTCATCTGCTGCAAGACCGTGATCGGCTGGGGTTCCCCCAACAAGCAGGGCAAGGAAGATTGCCACGGCGCTCCCCTGGGTGATGCCGAGATCGCCCTGGTCCGCGAGACCATCGGTTGGCCCCACCCCGCCTTTGAGATTCCGACTGAGATCTATGCAGGCTGGAACGCCAAGGAGAAGGGCGCGGCCCGCGAGACAGAATGGAACACCCGGTTTGCCGCTTATAAAGCCGCACACCCAGAACTTGCTGCCGAACTTGAGCGCCGGCTTTCCGGCGCACTCCCGGCGGACTGGCAGACAAAGGCCGGAGCCTACATCGACTCCATCAACGCCAAGGCAGAAAAAGTCGCCACCCGCAAGGCCTCCCAGAACTGCCTCAACGGTTATGGCCCGCTGCTGCCGGAATTTCTCGGCGGCTCGGCCGACCTCGCTGGTAGCAATCTGACCATCTGGTCCGGCAGCAAAGGCATCAACAAGGATGCAGGCGGCAACTATATCTACTACGGGGTCCGCGAGTTCGGCATGGCGGCGATCGCCAACGGTATCGCCCTGCACGCCGGCTTCATCCCCTACACCGCGACCTTTTTGATCTTTTCCGAATACGCCCGCAACGCCCTGCGCATGGCAGCGCTCATGAAACA
>CALMMG010000151.1 GCA_937868185.1 uncultured Pseudomonadota bacterium | reverse complement strand
AACACCTCGGTGAAGTGCGTCATCACCAACCTGGTTGGGGAAGAACAGGAGATCCTCTATATCAAGGGCAGCGGTTGGGATTTGGGGGTTATTGCCCCCCAGGGATTTCCTGGGCTTGATCTGGCCTATCTGCGCAAGCTGCGGCAGGTTGGGAATCTGAGCGACGCGGAGATGGTCAACCAGTTCCGTACCCATCTCCTTGACGCTGCTTCGCCCAATCCCTCCATCGAAACCCTGGTGCATGCCTTTCTGCCCCACCGGTTTATCGACCATACCCATGCCGATGCCATTGTCACCCTGACCAACCGGGCAGATGCGGAAAAGCTTTTGCGCGAGGCCTTGGGCGACAATATCGGTATCCTGCCCTTTATTATGCCAGGGTTGCCCCTGGCCCTGGCCCTGGCCGAACTCTACGAAAGCAACCCCGGAATTGACTGTATCATTCTGGCTAATCATGGCATCTTCACTTTTGGTGATGATGCGAAAACCGCCTACGACAGGATGATCGATTATGTGAGCCGAGCCGAGGCGTATCTCGCCAGATGCGGCGCGGGTGCAACACCAAGTTCCGCCGGTGACCCGGGAGTGGTGCAACCTTCGGTGGTGCTCCCCATATTGCGGGGGGCGTTGAGTTTTGTTGAGGCATCGGGCCGCCGCCGCACCATGCAACTGGCCATCCGGCAGAACGGGGAAATTCTGGCTGCTCTAGCCTGCTCGGATGCCAAAGGTCTCCTCGTTAATGGGGTACTGACCCCAGACCATGTGATCCGCACGAAGAATTACCCCCTGTGGCTGGAGGCGGGTGGGCTGGATGAGGATGGGACTTTTGTCGCGGTGCGCAATGCCCTTGCCAAATACCAGCAGGAGTATGACCAGTACTTCGCAGCCCAGGTGGCGGCGAAAAAGGTCGCCCGCACCAAGCTCGATTCCATGCCGCGGGTTGTGCTGGTGCCGGGGTTCGGGTTGGTGGCGGCCGGGTTCACCCAGAAGGATGCGGCGATCGCCGCGGATATCGCCGAACATACCATTGCGGCAAAGTTGCTGGGCGCCCCTATCGGCCCTTACCGCGAACTTGGCCAAGACTCTATCTTTGACATGGAATACTGGGCCTTGGAGCAGGCCAAGCTGGGCAAGACAAAGCCAAGGGTGCTAGAAGGGCGGACCGCCCTGGTGACCGGCGGGGGCGGGGCCATTGCCATGGGGATCGGCCGTAAGCTTCTGGAGGCCGGAGCCAGGGTCTTCATGACCGACATCAACCAGGAGCGGCTGGAAACGGTCTGCCATAATCTGGCCGAGACCTTTGGCAGCCGGATGGTCTCCCCGTTGCTCATGGATGTAACCAACGAAGAATCGGTGCGGCTCGGCCTGGAGCAACTGGTCATGGACTGCGGCGGCCTTGATATTTTGGTGCCCAACGCCGGCATTGCCCATGTGGCAAAGCTTGCCGATCTCAGCGAGGCGGCCTTCACGCAGGTCATGGAGGTCAACTGCTTGGGGGTGTTTCAGGTGATCAAGGGGGCGATTCCGATTTTGCGGCGGCAGGGCACCGGCGGCGCCATCGTGATCAACAGTTCGAAAAATGTCTTTGCCCCGGGCGCTTCCTTTGGCGCTTACAGCGCCTCCAAGGCTGGGGCACACCAGCTGGGCAAGGTTGCCGCCCTCGAGCTGGCTGAGTTTGGTGTGCGGGTCAACATGATCAATGCCGATGCGATTTTTGATGACGCCGGCGTTTCCTCGGGCCTCTGGGATGTGGTGGGGCCAGAGCGGATGCGCTCCCGTAATCTCGACCCGGAAGGGCTCAAGGACTATTATCGCCAGCGTAATCTCTTGAAAACCACGGTACACGCCGACCATGTCGGCAACGCGGTGGTTTTTTTCGCCAGCGAACAGACCCCCACCACCGGTGCCACCCTGCCGGTGGATGGCGGGATCATGGCCGCTTTCCCGCGCTAAAGAAAAAACACAGGACTGGAAATGGAGCAACCCATGGTGTATCCTTGCTCCAAGGCACAAGAAAAAAAATGAAGAATCAAGGAGGCTTTTTTCCATGGCGGAAATAAAGAGCACCATGGATATGGTGATGGAGCGGGCGGCCCGGATGGCTGCCGAAGGAGCTGGGGAGAGTGACTATCTCGGCGAAGAGCAGCTGAAAGAGGGCATGCGCCTTGGCGCCGCCTATATGCGCGGGGAACCGGGTCTGGGAGAAAGGCTTGCTGCCTTCCCGCCTGCAGAGAAAGGCCCGGTGCGGAAAGGGGCGGTGCAGGCCATGCTGCGCAATATCTTCTTGGCCCGCGAGGTGGAAAAGCAGGAGCTTGCTGAAAAAGCCATGCACGGCCTGTTAGAAATCGGCCAAGGCGATGGGGAGTTGCTTCAAATCCTGGCGGAAATGAAAAAGATTCTTGATGGCTACCGGCAGCATGGCGAGCAGTTGAAAGAGCAATTGGAAGCCCAGTTCAGCCAGCAGATGGCTTTGATGGAGCAGAATCTGGCCAAGCAGACCGGTCAGACCATGAAGCTGCAACCTTCCCAGCACCCCAAGTTTCAGGAGGAATGGGCCCGGATTCAAGGCCAGCTTAATGAACAGTACGGCAAGGCCCTGGAACAGCTGAAGGAGCTGGTCGAAAACCATCTGGCCATGGAGGTTGCTCCGTAAGCGAGGGACGGTTCAGGAAAGGAGAGAGGCGTGGAAGCAGAAATCTGGCTCGATGTGGAAGAGGCCGATCCCAAGGATCTGCCCGA
>CALMMG010000150.1 GCA_937868185.1 uncultured Pseudomonadota bacterium | reverse complement strand
CAAATTGCCCCGGATGCGGGCCTGGATATTCTGTTCGGTGACATCAGGGGCAGCCCCGGCAAAGAGGGGAGCCAGGGTGGAAAGATAGGTCTCAAAAAGGTCGCTGATGGGCAGGGTGGTAAAGTCGATGCCAAGATTCTCGGCCACCTGCTCGGCATCCTCCAGGCTTTCCGGGGAGGAATAGGGTGAGGGCAGGGCGACCCCTAGCACGTTTTTCGGTCCCAGGGCGCGGGCGGCAATGGCTGCGGTCAGGGCCGAATCCACTCCGCCGGATAGGCCGATCACCGCTTTGGAAAAGCCGCATTTGCTCACATAGTCGCGGGTACCAAGGACTAGGGCCTCGCAGACCTCGGCGGTTTCTGCCTCCGCCTCGGTTGGCGCGGGGTGGATCTCGCCCTGCCAGGTATCGGTATCGACCACCACCAGGTCTTCGCTGAAGCGGGTGGCCTGAGCCATAACCGCGCCGCGAGAGTCGAGGGCGACGCTGTTGCCGTCAAAGATTAGAGAATCCTGGCCGCCCACCTGGTTGATATAGAGAAAAGGCAGGTGATGGCGCTGGCAGAGGTTGGCAAAGATCTTCTGCCGGATAGCGCCTTTGCCCAGATTGAAAGGGGAGGCCGCCAGGTTGATCAACAGATCCACCGGGCCATCAGCCTGGGCCAGCATGCTGGTCACTGGGTCGGTGGCATAGAGGGGGTGGGGGAAGAGGCTTTTGTCGTTCCAGATATCCTCGCAGATGGTGAGACCCAGGTGCAGGCCCTGGTAGCGAAAGGTTCCGTTTCCCTGGCCCGGTTCGAAATAGCGGGCCTCGTCAAAGACATCATAGGTGGGGAGCAGTTGTTTGTGGGCGGTGAACAGCACCTCGCCGTCGGCAAAAAGTACAGCGCTGTTGTGCAGGGGCTTACCCATGGGGCTGGGGTTGCGGGTAACCAGGCCGCAGATCACCCCGATGCCGATCTCGCGGGCCTTTGCCATCAAGCGGGTAAAGGCCCGGTCATGGTCGTCAAGAAAGGCTGACCGCTCAAGCAGATCCTGGGGTGGATAGCCGCTGATGGCAAGCTCCGGCAAAACGGCCAGTTGGCAGCCTGCAGTCTTAGCCTTGTTCAGCCAGCCGGTGATGCGGGCGATATTTGCGGCAAAGTCGCCGATGCGCGGGTTGTATTGGATGAGGGCTATTTTCATGGCCGATATCATAGCATAATCCCTATTGAAAGGGGATGGAAAAAGGTCCGGCCCGTCGCCCCTCTCCGCACATCATTTTGCTTGCCAAGCAAAGGTGTAACAGGCTAATTTGAAAGCCGTTACCGATCATCGGTGTCAGCCCCGCTCCGTTATGGCTCTTTATGCCGTTCTTGCCAATTAAATGGCATGGGTTATAGTTACAACGGCTTGCCTGGAACTGCCTTGCCCCACAGCAGATAACCCCTGCCGACTGCCCATCTCCGGCTGCCGCTTTTCCCCAATCAGGAGTTCTTCTTGAAAAAATACTTTGTTGTCGATACCAATGTGCTTTTGCACAATGCCGATTCCCTCACCTCTTTTGCCGATAATATCGTCGTGTTGCCCATTTCGGTTATTGAGGAGTTGGACAAGTTTAAGAGCCATAACGACGAACTGGGCCGCAATGCCCGGTATGTCATCCGCCAGCTCGACGCCTTGCGTCAGAAGGGCAGGCTGGGGGAAGGGGTGCCCATGGATGGCGGCGGCACCCTGATGATCTATATGGAAAAAGGCAAGTGCCTTGACCCGGGCCTCGACATGCAGGTGGCGGACAACCGGATACTGGCGGTGGCCTTCACCCTGCTCAAGAACGGGGAAAAGGTTATCTTCGTGTCCAAGGATATCAACGCCCGGATCAAGGCCGATGCTCTGGGCATCGAGGTGATGGATTTCGAGAAACAGAAGGTCAATATCGACGAGCTGTACAGTGGCCAGCGGGAATTGCTGGTGCCGCGGAGCGTGGTCGACGAATTTTACCTGAAGAAACAGGTGGCCAGCGCAGGCCTTAAACTGATGCCCAACGAGTTTGTCCTTCTGCGGGATGAGGGGGATGAAAAACATACCGCTTTGACCCGCGCCTTGGGGACGGAAATACTGGGCCCCTTGCACGAGGAGTATGAAACAGTCTGGAATATCCGCTCGCGCAGCAAAGAGCAGCGCATGGCCTTCGAACTGCTGATGGACCCGGCGATTCAGCTGGTGACCCTGGTGGGGCAGGCTGGTACCGGCAAGACCCTTCTGGCCCTGGCTGCGGCCCTGGAATGCGTGATCACCCTCAAGCGTTACGACCGGATTCTCGTCTCCCGGCCCATCATTCCCATGGGTAAGGATCTGGGCTACATGCCCGGCGACAAGGATGAGAAGCTGGCCCACTGGATGCAGCCCATTTTCGACAACCTGACCTATCTGATGGCCGACGGCAGCAGGCGCAAGGAACACGAAACAGACGAATCGGCTAAGCAGAAGGTGGATAAGCTTATGCAGGCCCATGTGGTCGAGCTGGAGGCCTTGACCTATATCCGCGGCCGTTCCATTCCCAAACAGTTCGTGATCGTGGACGAGGCCCAGAATCTGACCCCCCATGAGGTGAAAACCATTATCAGCCGGTCCGGAGAAGGGACCAAGATGGTGCTCACCGGCGACCCAGACCAGATCGACAATCCCTATCTCGACAGCAGCAGCAACGGCCTGACCTACGCGGTGGAGCGTCTGAGAGAGCAGAAGATTCATGGGCATATCACTCTGCTCAAAAGCGAGCGGAGCGAGCTGGCCGCAGTAGCCGCCGATTTTCTCTAATACCTGCTTGTTCTTTTGTTGGCTTTGGGTATATTGTCCCAACGTGCTGGTTATTGACTGTATTTAACGTTGTGAGGTCCAACTGTGGAATTTGAACCGAAATGGATAGCCTGGGAGATCACCAGGCGTTGTAATCTCAAGTGTGTGCATTGCCGTTCCTCCTCCGGGCTTGAAGCAAAAGGGCACCCTGATTTCACCCTGGACGAAGCCAAGCGGGTGCTCGAGGATATCGCCTCCTATGGTAAGCCGGTGGTGGTGCTTTCCGGGGGTGAACCCCTCTTACGGCCCGACGTGTTCGAGATCGCCCAGTATGGCACCGACCTTGGGTTGCGGATGTGCCTGGCCACCAACGGCACCCTGGTGACCCAGGAAATCTGCACCAAGATCAAGGGAGCCGGGATTAAAATGGTTTCCCTGAGTCTGGACGGGGCCAGCGCCGAGGTGCATGACAATTTTCGCAACCAGCCCGGCGCCTTTGGTGGCACCCTCAACGCGGCGAGACTTTTCAAAGAGAATGGCATCTCTTTTTTGATCAATTCCTCCTTCACCAAGCGCAACCAGGATGAAATCCCCAAGATCTATCATCTGGCCAAGGAGCTTGGCGCCACGGCCTGGTATATGTTTATGATCGTGCCCACCGGTCGGGGCGAGGACATCATGGACGAGCTCATCGCCCCGGAGGACTACGAGAAGCTCCTGGTCTGGCATTACGAGATGGAAAAGGGCGAAAAGGATATTTTGGTCCGGCCCACCTGCGCCCCGAACTACTACCGGGTCGTGCTCCAGCAGGCCAAGGAAAAGGGCGATGACTATGAGCGGCGGACCCTGCAGTTTTCCACCGGCGGCTCCAAGGGGTGTCTGGC
>CALMMG010000149.1 GCA_937868185.1 uncultured Pseudomonadota bacterium | reverse complement strand
CCCTGGGCTATTTCGTGGATATCTACGATCTGGTGCTCTTCAGCATCGTCCGGGTACCAAGCCTCAAATCCCTGGGATTTTCGGGCCAAGAGCTGATCAGCAACGGGGTGTTTCTTTTAAATATGCAGATGGCGGGGATGCTGGTCGGCGGGATTCTCTGGGGGGTTCTCGGGGATCGCAAGGGGCGGCTGACGATCATGTTCGCCTCGATCTTCCTCTATTCCCTTGCCAACCTGGCCAACGGCCTGGCCACCTCGCTGCCTACCTACGCGGCCCTTCGTTTCCTGGCCGGTATCGGCCTGGCCGGAGAGCTGGGCGCGGGCATCACTCTGGTCTCCGAGATTCTGCACAAAAGCATCCGGGGATACGGCACCATGCTGGTCGCCTCGGTGGGTGTCTCCGGGGCCATCCTGGCCAATCTGGTAGCCTCCACCTTTGACTGGCGCACGGCCTTTGTTATCGGCGGAGTGCTGGGGCTGCTTCTGCTCGTCACCCGAATCAGGGTGGCCGAATCGGGCATGTTTCGAGCCATGGATGACCGAGCTGGGATGCGCCGGGGTAATTTCCTGGCCCTGTTCACCGATTGGCCCCGCTTTCGCCGCTATCTCAACTCGATTGTGATCGGCATCCCCATCTGGTTTGTAGTCGGGGTGCTGATCACCTTCTCACCGGAGTTTGCGCTCTCGCTAAAGATTACCGGGACGGTTTCGGCCGGCAATGCCGTAATGTTTTGCTATCTGGGGTTGATCTTCGGAGACTTCAGCAGCGGCTTCTTAAGCCAGCTCCTAAAGAGCAGGAAAAAAGCCATCGGCCTCTTTATGCTCATGACCGTGGCCTCCATCACCCTCTATTTTCTCCAATCCGGGCAAAGCCCAACCTTCTTCTACGGGGTCTGCACCCTCCTTGGTTTTGCCGGAGGCTACTGGGCCATTTTTGTCACCGTGGCAGCGGAGCAGTTTGGCACCAACCTGCGGGCCACAGTGGCCACGACCGTGCCCAACTTCGTCCGGGGCATGGTCGTGCCTATCACCCTGATTTTTCAGCTTGGCCGCAATTATCTCAGTCTGGAGGCGAGTGCGCTGACGGTGGGCACAGTTTGCCTGGTCGGGGCCTTCCTCGCCCTAGCCGGGCTGGAAGAGACCTTTCACAAGGATCTGGATTATTTCGAGGAGTTTCTCTAGCCGCTCAGCTCAGAGCAAACTTTTTCATCTGATACCGCAGGGTGTCATAGGAAATACCAAGCAGCTTGGCAGCCTTGGCCTGGTTGGCGCCGGTCCGTTCCAGGGCTTGCCGGATAAGATCCTTTTCCAGTTCCTCCAGGGAAATCCCATCTTCCGGCAGGAGAATCCGCGAGGAGGGAGCCGGCGCAATGCCTGCCCACCCACCCAGATTAGGAAGCAGGTGCTCCTTGGTAATGGTTTCCGCCTCCTCAAGCACCACGCAGCGCTCTATGAGATTGCGCAACTCCCGCACATTTCCTGGCCAGCCATAGGAGAGCATGGCCTTTTCTGCCTCGACGGCAAAACCCTTGATGCCCTTCTTGAGATACTTGCTGGCAAAATAGCGCAAAAAATGGTTGGCGAGCAGCACGATATCATCCCCGCGTTCCCGTAAGGGCGGAAGCTGCATGGCAAAGGTGCTCAACCTGAAAAACAGATCCTTCCGGAAGTCTCCCTGTTCCGCTGCGGCCTTGAGATCCTTGTTGGTGGTCACGATCACCGTTGCTTCCACCGGCAAATCCACACTGCCGCCCAGCCTCCGGACCGTCCTCTCCTCCAAAACCCGCAGAAGTTTTGCCTGGAGATCCAAGCGCATATCCCCAATTTCATCCAGTAGCAGGGTGCCATCCCCAGCCAGCTCGAAGATTCCTTTTTTATCGACCCGGGCATCGGTAAAAGCGCCTTTCACATGGCCGAACAGCTCGCTCTCAATGAGATTTTCCGGTAAAGCCGTGCAGTTAACAGCAAAAAACGGACCGCTATGACTCTGCCCTGCTGTTTCCGCCTTCTGCCGCCGACAATGGAGATAGCGAGCCAAGACCTCCTTACCGCTTCCGGACTCGCCGGTGATGAGGATAGTCTCCGCCCTGGCCTGAACCAGCTTCTCCGCCATCTTAAGTATTTCCTTCATGAGGGCAGATTCGCCCACCAAGCCGTGTTCAAAATAGGGACAGACTCTTTCCCGGTGATAGTCGATCTCCGCCTTGCGCCGGATGTTTTCGATGATATTGCCGGTGATGATTTTTATCTCATCCAGGTTGAACGGTTTGGTAAAATACTCAACCGCCCCCAACTTCATGGCCCGAATGGCCGATTCCGCCGAGTCATCGGCGGTCAGCATGACCACCTCCGCCCCAACCCCATCCTTCTTGAGCGCGGCAAGGATATCAAAGCCCGTCATTTCCTCGGCCAGATCGACATCAAGAAAAACGATGTCCGGCTGCCAGGCAATAATATTAGCGACAACATCCTGCGGGGTGGTTTGAAACTGCACCTCATACCCCTCGTTTTTTAAGGCCCTGGCAAGCATGGTGACAATAAGCTCATCATCGTCCACGGCAAAAATTCTTCCCCGGATCTTCATCATGGGTTTTCTTCCTCGATTTTTTGTTCAACCGGCAGGGTGATGGTAAAGGCCGTCCCCTGTCCCAAGACACTGGCAACCTCGATCTCGCCGTGGTGTTCCTCCACAAGCCGCCTGGTTATCGCCAACCCCAGCCCGCTCCCCTTAGGCTTGGTGGTATAAAATGGCTGAAAGACCTTGGTGCAAGCCTCTTCACTCAAGCCTTTTCCCGTATCACCAATAATCAGCGCAATGGTTCCCCCCCGTCCAGGCCTGGTGCTCAGGGTAATTGTGCCGCCTGCGGGGGTTGCCTCCATAGCATTGAGCAGCAGATTCAGGATCATCTGCTGCATCTGGGATGGGTCCGCCATGATCATGGGCAGAGCTGGATCAAGGTTGCTCACGAATTCGAGTCCCTTGCTGTTGGTCGCGGCGTATTCCGGAGATTTAAGCAGCAGGGTCGCATTATTCCTGGCGTTTTCGAGCTGCTGATTAAGGTTGATCATGGAAAAAACCGGCCTGGGCGTTCGGGCATAGTTGAGGAGGTTTTTCAACAAGGACTCGATTCTCTGCACCTCCCCAACCGTCTGGGCAAAAATCGCCTTGTCTTCCGGGGAAAGCACCAACTCGTTCATCAGGACTTCCATGGAGACCTTGATCCCGGCTAGGGGATTTTTGATCTCATGAGCCAGACCGGCAGCCATCTGGCCAACCATGGCCAATTGCCGGGAGCGTTGCAACGCCGCCTCGGTCTGGTTCCGCACGGTCACATCCCGGTCAAAGGCGAGAATATATTTGCGCCCTTCAATTTCTAGCAGCCCGGCCCTGACCTCCACAGGGAAAACAGTGCCATCTTTCCTCCGGTGCTCAACCAACGCTTCAAGCCGCCCCCCCGCCAATATCTGCTGGATGCGCGCCGGAGCTTGCGCCGCGCTCTCGACGGTGTCCAACTCCTGGATATACAAGGAGCGCAACTCGTCAACCGTGTAGCCATGCATGGTCGCCGCAGCCTGATTGGCCGCGATGATTCTCCCCGCCGCCTCTCCCTCTCCCTCCATAATAAAGATACCGTCGTCCGCCGACTCAAAGAGCACCTTGTAGCGATTCTGCTCGGCAACAACCATCTCGCACTGCCTTTTCAGGGAAACCGCCATTTCATTAAACGCGGTAGCCAGGGCATTGAACTCGTCGGGAAGCTGCGCCTCGATGATGTGGGTCAAATCCCCCGCTTTGATTTTTTCCGTTGCCCCAATAAGCACGGACAAGGACGAGGAAAAGCGTTTGACAAAAAGGAAGGTGAGAACAAGAAAAAGCATAGGCGCGACAGTCACCAGCCCCAGCAAGATGTGTTTCATTCGTAAAATCTCGTGCCGGGCTTTGGAAATCTTCGGGGAAAACTTGTCCGGCGCCAGAACCACCAGGTTTTCAATTTCCCCAAGAAGTTGCGCCCCGGCGGCAGAAGCCTGTTCTTCTTCCCTGTCCCGCCTCTCTTGGTTTGCCCTGAGCAGATACACCCGGCTTGCCATTTTCAGATAATCATCAATGCCTTGCTTCAAATGGGTTAACCGCTGCACCACGGGTTCGGCATGATGACATCCAGAGCACTTTTCGCCGAGGCTATGCAGCGCCTCGCCGTGGGTCACAAAATCGCCGATCTCGGTGCTGTGCGGGGAGGAAGTGAGATAGAGGTCCGCCTGAATAATCTTGACCTTACTGAACAGGTCGTCGCGAAGAAATTCCATCTGACTCAGGGCGAGGATTTTCTCAAGATTGTTGATGGCGCTGGCATTGATCTTGGCAATATACCAGCCGCCAACCCCGAAAAAAAAGACAAGCAGCAGGAAGCCGATGATCGCTTTTTTTCTCATGGGGTCACGACCATCATCACAGTAGCCTGCACTCCAAAAAGATACGGCCTGCGCCGCCCCCAACTCTTCGAAAGGCGTGGCTCAATTGTTGACATAATCATAGGTTGCCAGGTCCAAGCCAATGTGTTCGGCATACTCAAGAACCGGGGTGTAATCCCGCACCGTGGTTTCAACAAAACGGTGGGCTCCAAATTGAGCGAGGGCACTGCGGCCTTTCGCATTCTGGTCCATGGCAAGCAGGCTGCTTTTTAGGGCATTTTTCAGGGCAGGGTCCAGATCGTGGCGAACCGCCAGGGTATTTGCCGGCACCCTCGGAGAAGTGGCGAGAATCGCCAGCTCCTCGCTGATCCTGGGGTTCTCCTTGGCCAGCCGGTTAAAAACAAGATCCTTGGCCGCGCCAAGGTCCGCCTTGCCACTGAGAACATCCTGGATTGCATCTTCATGGGTGCCGCTGAAATAGGTCTCCTTAAACCAGGTCCGGTAATCCTTGATCCCCTGAGTCCGAAAGAAATACAACGGAAGAAGCCAGCCAGCCGTGGTCGCCTTATCGACAAAGACAAAGACCTTGCCCTTCATATCCCGCGCCGTCTTTATGCCGCTGTCCTTTCTGGCAAAGACCATGCCGTAATAGGTGGA
>CALMMG010000148.1 GCA_937868185.1 uncultured Pseudomonadota bacterium | reverse complement strand
CGGGTCTCGCCGCAGTGGAGATGGCCGAGGCGGTGCTCACCGACAGCAAGCGGGTTCTGCCCTGCGCCGCCTATGTGGAAGGCGAGTTCGGCTTCTCCGGCTGCTTCCTCGGGGTGCCGGTGGTGCTGGGTGATAAGGGTGTGGAGCGGATCATCCAGTTCAAGCTCACCGAAGAGGAACAAAAGGCCATGGCCGACTCCGAGGTGGCGGTGCGCAAGCAGATGGCGGCTACCGGTTTGTAAGGAGCAAGGGCCGATTGGGACCTCCGATTGGCCTTTAGCCTATTTCCTATCTTTAAGATGTGTTCGCAAAAAGAGCCCTTCGACAAGCTCAGGGCGAACGGATATTGTCTTAATGCATTAATATTCCGTTCGTGCTGAGCCCTTCGGTAAACTCAGGAGAGCCCTGTCGAAGCACCTGCTTGGGCCCTGTTTTCTACGAGTGTATTTCTGTAACGGAGAATAATATTGCCTGAAACCCTGTCCGCCAACGATTTGATTTCCCGTATGGGCGATGCGCGCTTCACCCTGCTCGATTTGCTGCCCGAGGGCGATCTGGCCGAGAAGCTCATCGGCTTGGCGCTTTCCGGGGTGCCGCCTGCGCCTGCGGGCATGGCCACGGAATTGGCTTGCCTGACCATGGCCCTGAATGGCACGGAAACCAAGGATGTGCGGGTGGTTGTTTTCGGGGGCGGCACCGGGCTTTCCAACCTCATCGGCGGCGACAGCTGCAATCCCCTGTGGCCCTCCGACCCTTTTCAGGGCCTTAAGGAGGTCTTTCCCCAAACCCAGGCCGTGGTCTGCATCACCGACGACGGCGGCTCCACCGGCGAACTGCTCAAGGATCTGTCCCTTATCGCTCTGGGCGATATCCGTCATGTCCTGCTCTCTTCCATCCGGCAGCAGAAGCTGCAAGAGCAGTACACCCTTGTCGGCCGGGAGGCGTTGCGGGTAAGCGCTGCGCTGCATCAACTCTTTAACCACCGTTTCGAGACCCCGCCTAACTCGCCCCATGCCCTGCTGGGCGATGCCGACGTCAATCTGGCTGCGCTACCCGAAGGGATGGGGCAAGGGCTGGCCAGCCTGATCGAGGCAATTTTTAGCGAGCCGCAGCTGCGGATGCAGCTTTCCCGCCCCCATTGCCTCGGCAATCTCCTGCTCGCCGCCGCCATTTTGGGCGAGAAGGAGGAGATGGCCGGGATCTCCCTGCTGGCCGAACTCATCGGCGCAAACGCAGAGGCGGTCTTGCCCTGCACCACCACCCCGGCCCGGCTCAAGGTGCTGTACGGCAACGGCGTGCTGGTGAGCGGGGAATTCAAGTCTGGCCACGCCCGGCGCGGCTATCCGGTGGATAGGGTTTTTGTTGAGTTTGCCGCCACCCCCCAGGCGGTGCCCCAGGTGTTGGCCGCCATTGCTGAGGCGGATATCATCCTCTTTGCCCCGGGCAGCCTGTTCACCAGCATCGTGCCGATCCTGCAGGTGCCGGGCATCGCCCAGGCGATCCGCGACAACCGGCAGGCGCTCAAGATGCTGGTCGCCAATCTCTGGGCCCAGGCCGGGGAAACCGATATGGCCCATGGCAACGGGAACGGCGACCATCCGCAGCGGTTTCATGTCTCCGACCTGTTGGCCGCCTATCACCGCAATATCCCCGGTGGGGTGAAGGATCTTTTTGCCCAGATCCTGGTCCTGGGGTTGCGCGATATCCCCGGTTCCATCCTCCAGAGCTACGCCCTGGAAAACAAGGTGCCCATCTATCTTGATCGGGACAAGGTCCGGGCCATGGGCTTTGCCCCCATTGAGGCCCGGCTCTATGCCCAGGCCGACATCGAACAGCGCGGGGTGATCCAGCATGATCCCGCCTCCCTGGCTGCGGCGGTGCGGGTCATGTGGGCGATCCGCGACTCTCTGGGTGAGGCGGAAGGGTGCCAGCTTACTGGGGTGGGCGGGGGAACGGAGGTGCTGCTTGATTCCCAGGGGCAGACGGCCAGCCAGCGTTTTGCTGCGATCCGCGAACGGTTGCACACCCTGGCCATTGGAGAAGAGCTGCACCCTGTGCTGACCGAGATCTTTTGGCGTCACGGGGATATTCCCCTTGCGCATCTGGAAGGAGTCGCCGGGGTTGTTCTGCTGGACAGGGAGGAGTGGAGTCGGGCCCAGGAATGGGACACTATCTTTTCATTCTACGATCCCGCTGACCGGCTGATCAAAATCCGCAAGGAGATATTACCCGAGCCGGACCAGTTTGAGGTGGGCTTTCTGGTCGCTCTGGGCCAGTCGCTGTTGGGCAATTATGCCGAGGAAAAACGCAGGCTGCCCGTGGAGCGCGACGGCTTGCCCCTGGGCTATGAGTTCCGGCTGGTTCTGCGGGCGGAACCGGAGCGGTGTTGTTTTTTCAACCCGACTGAGCTTGCCCGATTTCTGGATCTGGTCCGGATGCGGCAGGCGGCAAGTGACCCCCGCCTCTATACCCGGCTGGTGAACGGCGAGGAAGGTTTTACCCCGCCCGGCCTGATCTTCGGCCTCACCTATGCCTGGTATCTGGACAACCGCCATGTCTGCCATGTTGAATATAAGATGTCCATCAACCGCATGATGTCCTGCGGCCTGATCCCGGAGCAACAACGGGTGGCAGGGCGCAGACAGGCGATGATCGATTTTTTCCGCACCGTGGTCTTTCGCTACAACGCTCCGCAGTTGCAGCCTTGCGGCCCTCACGCTTTGGGCTGAATCAAGGGGAGTGGATTGATAAGCACGATGCCGGGATTGCGCCACAGGGTCGGCCACTCCAACTCGGCTGGACGCCAGCCCGGCGCCAGCCAGCCAACCGAGAGATGGAGATGATCCGGCGGGGCCGAAGATCCCCGAACCTTGCCCGTCGCCACCGATGCCAGCGGTTTTTCTGCACAAACCTGCGCTCCGCATCCCACCAAAGGGTGAACATGACCATAGAGGGAAACAAGCCTCCATCCCTGCCCATCCATCACCGAATGCCGCACCACCACGGTACTGCCCAGAAAATCGTCGAACACTGCAATTACCTCACCATCCCAGAGCGGCGGGATCAGGGCCTGCTTTGGCAGCTCTTGCCGCTGGCCTGAACTGTCTGCAGGATACAGCAGGTCAATGCCTTCGTGCGGGCTTTGGCGGAGGCCATCCTTCCACCATGCTTCGGTGTCTTGAAAAAGCATGCCGGGGAGAAAGAGCCAGCCGGGACATGCTTCTGCACGATGATTCAGGTTCAGGAAGGTGCTGAGAAATTGGGAGTCCGGGATCATGATTATTGGATCATGCGAGGAAGAAGGTGAGGTGTTTCGGTCAGGGTTTTTATTCGGGTCAGAGCAAGGGGTATCACAGCACAATAGGATAGCATGCGTTACGTTCTGTTCTGGCCCATTCCAGAGATAATATTCTTGAATTGCTCCATGGTGTCAGGTAGACATATAACACTCCCGGATAATTTTAGCCGGAATTATGTAGCTAGCAAGATAACACCCCCCTGCGGGGTGGATATGTGGCTATTTAAGAGAGAAAATGCTCAAAACTTGCCCAGGGAAATCAATTAAAGGGCCCAAAAACGAGCAGAAAAAACAACTCGAGCTAGCTCGATAATATTATTGTTATGAATAGGGAATCTAAATGAGTGAAGGATTAATTGGAGTAATTGTTGGCGGTCTACTAACTGGCGCAGGTACATGGTTTGCTATGTGGCTGCAACATAAAAAATGGAAAATTGAACAACGAATACGCATTCTCGAAAACAAACGAGATCGGTTAGTGTTCCTATCAAAAGAGACTCTTGATGGCCTTGGAAAAGGAATGACCAATAACTCATACAGTTCAGAAATGATGAGCAACATTAGAATTATGTTTCCTGATCATGTAGGTGCTGAATTTGATAAGTTCATGAAGAAAAAAAACACAACGGAATTAGATATCAAGCACGGTTTCTTTAGCATAGCCCTTGAGGTAAAAAAGGCCATCTCGGATATAGACAAAGAAATCGAGGGACTTATAAATTGAGGGCTCATAACAATTTGTTGCAGTGGGCACGAAGAGGCGCGGGCCGCTAAAGCGGTTACGCACTGGACGCGCCACTGAACCTTGCGTTATGTTTACAAAGCGAAACAAGAGAAACAGGAACGGGAACAAAACTTATGTCAAAAGATGATAGCAAAGAAGTAGTCACAACCAATGAACTTATAATGGCACAAATGATTCGTCTTGATGCTATCGCACAGCTGCTTATTGAGAAGGGGGTTGTTTCAGAGGAAGAGTTTTATAGCAAGCTGAAGAACGTTCAGGCACAGTATCAGAATGTTTCGGAGTCTTGAAAATATGCTGTGTTTTGGTGCTGATTCTGAACTATTGTGTGTTGGCAACATGTTGATATTGCAAAGAGATATTTCTTGAAACAATCCTTTTATGATCTAAATTATTCTGATTTAGAAATGGTTCTCGGCCGGAATGATTTGAACCACTCCGCAGCATCAATTCTTTTTAATTGGCATTATAAGAAAAAAGAAAGTTCTCAATGTCAGGAGAAGATTGCAAAAGGTTCATTGACCTTTTTTCAAGATAATTTCGATTTTTCTTTGCCCGAAATTGATACGGTTCATGAGTCCAAAGATCGAACAGTAAAGTTTCTTTTCAAGCTTAAAG
>CALMMG010000147.1 GCA_937868185.1 uncultured Pseudomonadota bacterium | reverse complement strand
GGCAAGATATACCCTTGCCACCCATAATCCGTCAAGCAAAAAACTTGCCGGAGTCTAAAAATAAACAAACCCGCAGACGGTGCTGAATCCTTCTTCCGCACGAGGACAAAAAAAGCTGCTAGTGCGCCACATTATTTGAGGGAAGCACCCCTTCCACGGCAAAATTGCTGAAAGGCATCTCCTTAAAAAGGATATCCCCTTCCTTGAGCACCAAGGCCTTGGTTAGAACTTCGTCCACATGCTCAACCAGTTCCACAGTAAGACCCTTGAGTATCTTGGCTGGTATTTCCTTAAGATCCGCTTCATTTTCCCGCGGAATGAGCACATGCTTGATATTTCCGCGTCGTGCGGCAAGGAGCTTTTCAGTGAGGCCCCCAATGGGCAAGACTCTGCCGCGCAGGGTAATCTCACCGGTCATGGCGATATCCCGCCGGACCGGAATCTTGAGCAAAGCGGAAACCATCGAGGTTGCCATGGTAATGCCGGCAGACGGGCCATCCTTGGGAATGGCCCCTTCCGGCACATGGATATGGATATCAAGCTTCTGGTAAAAATCCGGCAACAGACCAAGCTGCAAGGCCCTGGTCCGCACATAGCTCAAAGCCGCCCGGGCGGATTCCTGCATGACGTCGCCAAGCTTGCCGGTCACGGTCAGATTCCCTTTCCCATGCATCAAAGCCGTCTCGATCTGTAGCAGCTCGCCGCCCACCTCAGTCCAGGCCAAACCGGTGGTGAGGCCAATCTTATCCCTTTCCTCAGCCAAGCCGTAACGGTATCTGACACTGCCGAGATACTTGGCGACGGCTGCGTCATTCAGCCGATATCGCTTGTCCGTTTTCTTTTTTTGCCGATCCCGGGCCACCTTGCGGCAAACCGAGGCAATGCTGCGCTCAAGATTCCGCACCCCTGCTTCCCGGGTGTATCTCCGAATAATCTCAAGGATCGCCGCATCATTGAAAGCAATATCCTCCGGTCCGAAACCGTTGGCCTCCAGTTGCTTGGGCACCAAAAAGCCCTGGGCGATGTTCAGCTTATCCTCTTCCGTGTAGCCATTGAGCTTAATAATTTCCATCCGGTCTTGGAGCGGGACCGGGATTGCATGCAGATTGTTGGCAGTGGTCACGAAAAAAACCCCAGACAGGTCATAGTCGAGATCGAGATAGTGATCGTTAAAAGCGACATTTTGCTCCGGGTCCAACACCTCCAACAAGGCAGAGGAAGGATCCCCCCGGAAATCCATGCTCATCTTGTCCACCTCATCGAGGCAGATAACCGGATTCACAACCTTCGCCTTCTGCATGGACTGAATAATCTTGCCTGGCAAGGCTCCGATATAGGTGCGTCGATGCCCTCTTATCTCCGCCTCGTCACGAACGCCGCCGAGAGAAAGCCGAACGAATTTACGCCCCATGGCACGGGCCAACGACTTGCACAACGAGGTTTTCCCCACTCCGGGCGGCCCAACCAGACAAAGTATCGGCCCCTTGATTTTCTCTACCTGGGCCTGGACAGCAAGATACTCAAGAATCCGCTCCTTGGGCTTCAAAAGAGCATGGTGGTCCTGCGCAAGGATTTCCTCCGCTGCCAGAATATCGATTTTCTCTTCGGTTTTTTCCCGCCAGGGCAGGCTGAGGATGCAGTCGATATAATTCCGGACCACCGTGGCCTCAGCCGACATACTCGGCATCATCTTCAGTTTCTTAAATTCTTGTTCCAGCTTGGCACGAGCCGTATCGGGCAGGTTTTTCTCCTGTATCGCCTTCTCCAGCGCCTCAAGCTCCGAAGAACCATCCTCGGCGCTCCCCATCTCTTTCTGGATGGCGCGAAGTTGCTCCGCCAGAAAGTAATCCTTCTGGGTCTTATCCATTTTTTTCTTCACCCGGGCCCGGATAACCTCCTCAAGCTCGGCGATCTCAATCTCCTTATGGATAAGGGCCAGAACCTGTTCCAGCCGTTCAACCACCGAAAAGTTCGCCAGAATTTCCTGTTTTTCCTGCACGTTCAAAGGCAGATGTGCAGCCAGGACATCCACGAACTTTGCGGGCCGCTCAATGCGGGCCAAGGATTTAATAACCTCGGCCGGCACCTTTTTGTTGTATTTGACATACTCCTTGAAGCTTGCCTGAATCTCCCGCACATAGGCCGTTGCTTCAAGCCCACCCTCGTCCTCAACCTCTTCCTTTGCAAGCTGCACAACAAAATAGTCGGGATTGGGCAGGTGCTTTATGATTCTGCCCCTTCTTTTGCCTTCGACCAGGGCCTTGATCGTGCCATCGGGCAGGCGGAGCAGTTGCATGACCGTGGCCACAGTACCCACCGCGTGTACGCTCTCCTCGGTGGGATCGTCCTCGGCCGCATCTTTCTGCGTAACGAGAAAAATCTCCGAGCGCTTGGCCATCGCCTCTTCTAAGGCCTTTATGGAGCGTTCCCGGCCAACCACCAGCGGCGCAACCATATAGGGGAAGATCACGATATCCCGCAAGGGCATCATCGGATAGGCAACTTCCTGTTTCTGATCAAGCTCTGCCATAATGTTCATTACACCCTGAAGGGGTTCATTAACTGTTCAACGGCTTAAGCGCTTTTCTTTGATTCCGCTTCGTTATCGTACAAGATTACCGGATAATCGCCGTTCAGCACCACCTGCTCGCTGATCACGCATTCCCGCACGT
>CALMMG010000146.1 GCA_937868185.1 uncultured Pseudomonadota bacterium | reverse complement strand
TTGGAATGGTAGCGGGCCGGGATGATGGCCACAACTTTGGCTTGTACTTTATGCTGGGTTTCCATTATCTTCTCTGCTGTATGTGGAGCGGTTTGGCCAACGAGCAGGCCTACGAAAAAACCTTTTGAATATACCATGTACAGGAAATGATGCACCGGGAAAAAGTCGCGGCGGACTTTGCACCCTTCCAAAAACAGGAGATAATCCGCCACCCGCCATGACCACCAGCAACCCAGAAAGCATCATCGCCGTCAGCCATACTGATCCAGACCTGGCCAATAAAGCCCTCGCCCTGGCGACACAGCTGAACCTACCGCTATACAAACCGGAAGAAAACACCCCTGCCCTGTTGCTGACCCTGACCCCGGACCGGCTGGAGCTGCGCCAGACCGGCAAAGGAGCGGAAGGACCGCTGTTCGTTGATTTCACTGGTGGGGCTGTCGATTACCGCCGCAGGCAAGGAACCAGCCGCAAGGAGGCTATTGCCAGGGCCGTGGGGCTTAAAGGCGGGACATCACCTGTCGTGCTAGACCTCACCGCCGGCTTGGGCCGGGACAGTTTCATTCTCGCCAGCCTGGGCTGCATGGTACAGATGGTGGAACGCTCGCCGGTGGTGGCGGCCCTGCTGGCAGACGGCATTGAGCGGGCGAGGCAGAAACCCCCACTGACCGAGATTATGGACCGCCTCAATCTCATTGCGGGCGACAGCCTGAATATCCTGAGTCACTGGCAAGGACCGCACCCCGAGGTGGTGTACATCGATCCCATGTACCCGCACCGGAGCAAGAGCGCCCTGGTCAAAAAAGAGATGCGGCTCATCCGCTTGCTGGTTGGCGACGACGAAGACAGCGACCAATTACTGGCCGCAGCCCTCGCCATCGTCACCCGCCGGGTGGTGGTGAAACGGCCCCGCCTGGCCCCTGCCCTGCACGGTCCGGAAGCTAATTTCACCATCAGCGGCAAAAACAGCCGATTTGATGTGTATTTGATCTGACACACTCTACGCTGCAATAACAAACTGCACAGTGTGGTGGAGTGCTACGAAACAACAACTGAGGGTCAACGAGCTGACCTGCTATTTGCCACCGGCCTCATCGTAACACCACCTCAGAACCCAAATACCCCTTTGAGTTTATCAAGTCCCTGGCTGACGCCATCCAGAGATCCATTACCTGCGGGCTGATTCGCATTCCCCCGGCGTGGTTGGCTGGAATAATCACGCCCACCGGAAAGAGTTTTCTCTTTCATGGACTCCATACCCAGCATCGCGTTGGTCACTGATTTCAGCCTTACCTTGACTGCCCATTGTGGCTCCCAAACCAGATTCTGGTTTGTCGGCTTGGGCGGATAGGCCAAGTTCAATTCCGTGCCGTAGGCGATCATGCGGAGCATGGCGCCATTGCCGAAGATTCCTTTGGGCACAGTGCACGTCCGAGCATCGGGGGAGAGCAAGGCCTTTTCCTTTAACCAGCGATCGATCGCGGAGTTGGTCTGGTAATCCACCAACCCGGTCCCGTTTTCTGTAACTTCGCTGGAGGTCCAGAAAACCATCTCGTTGTTTTCGCGAGCCCCCATGGCGGCAATGAAATAGGCGCGCGCGGTTGGGAGCCCCTTCCACTCCAGCTGTGTCGCCCCATCCTTATTACGCTGATTGAGTTCCAGGGGCGGCATGATATCCTGGGCCTGGCCAATGGCGAACTTGAATCCATCCGGCACCCCCTGACCCTTGAAGGCATGCTCACCCATCAGGCTGGCACCCTCCGGAACCATGCGCGCATCCTCCTCGTTCGGCCAGGAAGGTCGCCCGGTGGCCAGATGTGCGCCACGCTGGGTCGCACGACGACCAACGAAGAATTTCTGATAGTCTGCCGGACTTGCCTTCGACATATCCAAGACTTGGGGCTGACCCGGGCGGACCGTATCCCCGCAACCCCAATACAGGTATATTTTCCCCTTGGGAGGTTCGTACTCTTCCGGGATCACCTGATCGTCTTCCGATGGGGGGGGCGTCTTCTGCTGCTTGGGTGAAACCAGCCTCAGCTCCGGTGCCAGTTTGCTGTTGGCTGGCACGGATTGGATCGCATCAGTCAGGCTGGGAGTGTTACGGGCGAAGAGGGTGACATCAAGCCAGGAACCGGTCTTACCCGCCATGGTGTTGCCAAAGGTGTTCCGGCCACCTCCCCCGAATACCCCGCCCAGCATACTCAAGGGATTCATCCCGCCGCCCATCCCCGGCATTCCCATGCCGGCATAAGTCGCCACATCAATCCAGGCCTGCGCCACCGGCGGCTTGCTCTTGCCGGCCTGGGCATACACCAAACTTCCCCCGGCCAGCACAACCAACCCAACCACGACAACTTTTGCTTGCGTCTTCATCTCCCCTCCTCTGATTGTAAAAATGGCACGGCTGTATACCGGAAAAAACAAAATACGCACCGCCAGGGTAAAACAGCTCAATGAACAACCCGACCAGCAAATCATTCTCCCCGGTCAGTCTGGCAGATTATCCCCTCTGTGCCAACCCCAAAAAGAACACCGAGAACAAAATGAAAAAACAAGAGCGCTAAATATTGAAAACCGTTTTTTTCTAGGAAAATAATTTCCTGCGCTCGCGCCTGACTCTTCCCCTCAACGCAGCATTTCCGGCGCCAAAAGCATGACCAACCCCAACCCAATTAGAACAATCCCACCCACCAGCTTGCCGTATTGTGCATACCCGCTGGCCATGGTTGTCCGCAGGGTGAAAGCGGCGAGGCTAAAGATCAGGAGGTCATCCAGCATGAAGAAAAAATCATAGAGCAGTATATAGCCATAATACTGCGGCACCGAAAGGTGCCGCAGGGAGAGGGTGTGGGTAAAGATTGCAGGCAGACCGGCGGAGCAAGCGAACTCTATGGCATTCACTATGAAGGCCAAGGCAACAACCCCCAGAAAAGAAGCCAAGGAAATTGGGGCCGCCACCAGCCGCTCCATCCTGCCCATGGTCCGCTTCTTGAAATCGGTACTCCCAACCGCGCATACCGGAACCCCACGGGTCAGCACAAATGCACGCAGATTTACCGCGCCGATGCCCAGAGCACCCACGCCAATGGCAATGGTGAGAGGCCGCAGGTAGCCAAGCAGGAGAAAGGCATTGAGCCAGGCAGTCATAAACAGAAAATAAAGCACGCCCGAGGCCAGAACAAAAGAACCGACCAAGAGCCAGATCTTTCTACGATCCTGAAGGGTAACGAGCAGGGAAAGCAGATAAATCAAGGCCCACATGGCGCAAGGATTGAAGCCGTCAGCCAGCCCCAACACCACCGCCAAGGCGGCCAGAGAAATTCCAGAAATCCGAACCTCCCCCACAAACGGCAAGGACACCGATTCCGGCCGCCACATCTCTGGAGTGTCCGGCTGCGCAGCCTTGATCACAATCCCCGGCTGCGATCCGGCGGGCATCACAGCCTGAATCCCCCCCCAGGCATTACCATATCCCCCCGTGACAACCAGACAGCACCAGGCGATGAGCATAAAAAAACGCGAGGCAAACCCCATGGCAATCCCTCCACTTTAAGATTCCAAATCCAGTATACCGTATCGGGAATCGGTGCCGGGGAAGAAAACGGGAAGATTATTCTTGACGGCAAAGTGGCACTGATATAATTTGTACCAAACGGTCAGTTTACTCTACCCAAAAAAGAGCAGGCAATGTCTACAACCAGCAAGGGCGAGAAAACCCGCGATCATATCCTGAAGACGACTCGAAAAATCCTTGTGGCCAAAGGCTTCCACAACACCAGCATCAGCGCGGTCATTGAGGGCACCGGGGTCAAGAAAGGCAACCTGTACTATCATTTTACCAGCAAGGAGGATCTCGGCCTCGCGGTTCTCGAAGATGCCAAAGACGAATTCTTTTCTTTTCTAACCAAAACCCTTGTGGGCCGTGACCCCGTCGAAAAGATCATCAACTCTTGCAAAGCGATCTTTGCGGAACAGGAAAAAAACAACTTCGTCGGAGGGTGCCTGTTCGGCAACACCGCCCTGGAGATGACCGACAGCAACGAGAGGTTTTCCGAGGTTATTCAAGAGGTTTTTAGCCGCTGGACGGGGTTGTTGACAGAACATCTTGATGAAGCCAGAAACACTGGGCTGCTACCTTCATCCACTCAACCCCGACTCCTGGCCAAAACCGTGGTGGCGACTCTGGAAGGCGCGATCATGATGTCCAGGGTCAGCAAAAACAAAAATGACCTAACCGATTTCCTTGCCGCCATCACAGGGTTACTGGGGCGGTAATTTTTCAAGACGCGCACAACCGGGGAGTCCACCGAGGTTTCCCCCAAACAAAACCATAGGAGGTCTGACATGAAACACACACACCGCATCTTGTTTCTTCTGACAGTGCTGCTTCTCTCCTTTCAGGGCTGCGCCGGAAAGTCTTCACAGCAGGCGCACCTGCAGAACCTGGGCAACGGCATCTGCCAGGACACGGTTACAGGCCAAATGTGGCAGATTGAAAAAGGGCCCATATCCACCAGCTTGGAAGATGCCGAACAATACGCCCGCAACCTAAAATTGGGTGGGTACAATGATTGGCGACTGCCCACAGTCAATGAACTATACGACCTAAATTATTACTTTGACCTCTTTTTGGTTGGCGACTGCAACCTTGATCGCAAAGGAAGCTACTGGTCCAGCGAGAAAGATGGCACAGGCAAGGCTGGAGCCTGGGAGATTGGAGCAAGCCAGTGCGACCCGTCCCGAGAGTACTCAACATCTACCATAGGGTATATCCGAGCAGTGCGGCCCTAAGAAAAAAAGATATGACTAAAACAAACCCATTTCCCCGAGTGATTTTGAGAATCCCCGATTTCAGGTTGCTGCTCTAGGCATGGCCCAAACAGAATTTTTCACCCCCAGAGCGACGGAGATTGACATCCCCCTTAATATTATATAGAAACTTGAGTGTACAGCCACCTCAAACACAATCAGGTTTATCCCCATGAGTTTCTATCGAACCAGCACGAAGGACAGACGTGATAGAATTCTCCACACGGCCCTGAAGCTTTTCCACAGCAAAGGGTATTTTAAAACCTCCGTTCATGACATCCGTGAACAGGCGGATGTCAGTATCGGATTGGTGTATCGTTATTTCAAGAATAAAGAAGAAATCGCACAGACACTCTATCAAGAAATCTCTGAAGATATTTTTGCAACTATTGAGAAAATTATTGCCCAATACACCAATACACATGACCGGTGTAAGGCAATCATGGCCTATTATTTCCAACTCACCGAAGATTTCCCAGAACTTGTTGACTTCATAATCTTTGCAAGACACAAAGAGATCATGCCCTCAGCTACATCCATTTGTGCCGGAAAAGCACTGACACTGATCCGTGAAACCATTCAGGAAGGCATCGAAAACGGAGAGATCAGACCCCTCGCTCTGGTGGTTGCCGGGCCGAGTCTATTTGGTGGCATGACACGACTCATTCAGCTCCGATTGATAGGCATGGTACAAGAACCACTCCCCAGCCTGCTTGAAGAAATCTGGGAATCAGCTTGGCGCGCAGTAAAGCCGTAAATATTTTTTCACCCAAAACAAGAATGAATGTTCATTTTGTTCTTGAAATCTTTTACGAGGAGTGTAATAACAAGCTGAAATGATTCATAAGGAGCTGCACAGCTCTATTTTTTGCATGGTTATTATGTGCCTATTTACAGTTAGTTGGCCAGAGGATATCAGGAGGTGTTTTGAGCAGCAAGCATCACCTATCCGTCTGGATTGTCTCAAACGCAACACAGGAGGGAGAAAGATGAAAGGAAAGATCGCAGTCATTGTTGTGATGATGGCATCTCTGGCTGTACTGTCTCATGCTCATGTTTTTGCCAGCGACCAGGGCCAGATCGGAGAGACGGTCTATCGGTTTGATCCGGCAACCCAGACCAGTCGTGCCATGGAATTTAAAAACACCTATGATGGGCGTAAACTGTTTAAAAGCAATTGCAAGAGTTGCCATTACAGAGGGAACGACAAAGGCGCCCAGTACATGAATGAAGATGCACGGACCATGCGGGGCTGGAACGCCGTATTTTTCAAGAAAAACGTGCGGTGCGCCAAGGACGGCTCTTGGGCCAAGCTGTCAGCCGAAGAATTGGTGTATGTAAACGATTATCTCTACAGTCAGGCCTATGACACCTGGGATCCCCGGACCGCCAGAAGCTGCGGCTGATAAGCAAAAGCTGCTCCCGGTCCGGGGGCGATAAAAATAAGATTCTGGTGAAGTTCCAGCTCAGCGGATGGTCGTCTTTGTGAGGGATATGGCCATGGAAGATTCTGGGGTCGGAGTCAAAAACCAGAGGTAAAAATAGCGGTCTCCTTCCCACATCGGCGGGAGATTCAGTTGGTCAACGGGGTGCCAGGCGAGCGCCCCTTTTTCATTTCCAGAGAAGGGTGTAACGCAAAATCGGTCGACCCGAAAGACAAAGCCCACCCTAGACTCCCCCACCCAAAGACCAGGGGAAATAACATCCATGATACCTACAACCCCTACTTCCTGAACTCCCGCTCCTTTGACGGCACGGCAGGCAGTCAGCCCGGCGACAACAAACTAGCCCTTGACCGGGCCTTCATAAACTGGAACAACATCGCGGCTCACCGGTATGGATCTCCGCCGGCTGGCGCACCCGGTATGATATCCCTAATAACACCAGCCTCAAAATCGGTACTGAGTACAACCACGGCACCAAGAACTGACTGGCCTTTGACCTGGCCATGATGATATATATTGTAGAAAAATGGCAACCCGCAGTAATGTCTATAAAATCTACGGCATCCCAGCTGGCAAGGCCATCTCCAAGTCCGACAAGGCCTTTTTCCGTTTGGGCTACCACATTATGACTACAACTACACTTACAGCGGCATGTGGCTCGACACCCCGACCAAGATCGAAGATATCAAGAACGATCCGCTCTCTGCCCAGTTCTATCCCGCCATCGAATCAATGGATCATTGGTATCCTTGACATTTGAGGCGAGCTTCTAACAAAAAACCGCTGGGGATGATCCTCTATCCCAAACAGTTTCGCTAACTGTCAATCTCTTCGCGAGAGCTCCCGGATCAGAAAAAATATCGAGCCATCCCACAAAGTGCTCCGGCGGATCGGTTTACTCTACCCGTCCTCTCAGGCTCCACCCTGGGAGGACGGGTTTTTCTGTCACACGAAAAACTTTTTTTCGACTCAAGAAAGAGCGGCAACCGCCTTTTCCACTGCTGCGGCAATCTGTCCAAGCCGCTCTTCGGAAACCTGCTTGACCGACACCGGATAGACGAGCAGCCGGTCCATGATCGCCGCTGATTTGGGCAACGCCTGGGCATCGTACACCACCCGTTTTTTTCCGCCCGGCTCCACAAAAGGCCAGCCTGACTTGACCAGAGTGGCCCCCGCCAGCAGATGCTCCCACTTGGGATAGTAATGCCAGGTATTTTCGGCAAAACAGATGGCTCCGGCCCCGTTTTCAGCCAGCACTTTTTTTACCTTTTGAGCCTTATCTTTGTCCGGAAGGAAAAAAGCGAGAAAGGAAGCGTTGTCACCTTTCTCGTCCAAGATAGTCCTGAAGGTCACCCCTGGCAGCTTGGCAACAATCGCCTTCATACCCTTTTTATTTTGCTGTTGGGCCGCAACAATGCCGTCGAGCTTGGCCAGCTGAGCCAGGCCGATGGCACCCTGCAGCTCCATCATCCGGTAGTTGGAACCGATGAAACTGCGGCCCTCGCCGCCCCTGCCGCCAGGGTTGACCGCATGGTCATGGCCGTGGTCGTGATACTCGCTCATATCCCGCCAAAGTTTTTCGTCGTTGGTGACGATCATCCCGCCCTCGCCGGTGGTCATGGTCTTAACCGGGTCAAAGGAGAAAGTGCCGCAGGCCCCGAAAGAGCCGAGGCGTCTGCCATTCAGGCTAGCACCGGCCGCCTGGGCCGTATCTTCGAGCACCGGAATTCCGTGTTTATCGGCAATGGCCTTTATCTCCTCAATGCGGGCTGCGGCGCCCATCATATGCACCGGGATAATCAGCTTGGTTTTGGCCGTGATCTTCTTCTCCAAATCAGCCGGATCCAGGTTCAGGGTTTCATCCACCTCGGCAAAAACCGGGATGGCCCCGATCTCAAGGATCGCCTCCCAAGTGGCGACAAAGGTGAAGCACTGGGTGATGACCTCATCCCCAGGCCCTATGCCCAGAGCGGCCATACCCACTTTAAGCGCCGCGGTGCCGGAGGTGACGGCCTGGCCATGTTTCACCCCGCAATAGGCGGCGAACTTCTCCTCAAAGGTGCGGACCTTGTACACGCCCTTGCGCTGCTCGGGGAACTCGTAGCGGAACAGCACCCCGGTCTCCAAGACTTCCAAAATCTCTTTTTTCTCTTCCTCGCCAAATATCTCAAAACCGGGCATGTTTCACTCCTCTATTTTCGCAGCAGTTGCCTAACGCCTTGTGTCCTTAGCTTAAACCGACCCCGTCTCAACCCCATCCTTCCATGGCCGTTTCATAGACCCGGATCACATCCTCCAGGCTGGGCTTGCGCGGATTATTTTCCACCGGCCGGGTCACGGTGAGGGCGATCTTTGCCATCTCAGGGATCTTCTTGGCCGGAATCTTCAACTCGGCAAGACTTGCAGGGATACCAAGATCCTGATTCATCCGGTAGACGAATTCCACTCCGGCCTCGGCGGCCTCGCGCTCGGGCAAGCCATCGACCTTGGCACCCATCACCTCGGCCAGCATGGCAAACCGAGCGGGGTTGCCGATGAGGTTATAAGCCATTACATAGGGGAGCAGGACCGCGTTGGCCAGCCCGTGGGGGATGCCGAACATCCCGCCCAACGGGTAGGCCATGGCATGCACCAGCCCAACACCGGCGGTAGCGAGCGCCTTGCCAGCGAGGAGACTGCCAAGGAGCATATTGGAGCGGGCCTCCAGATTGCCGCCGTGGGCATAGGCCTTGGTCAAGTTGGAGCTGATCAGCTCGATGGCCTCCAGGGCGTACATGTCGGAAATAGGGTGCGCCTGGGTGGAGACAAAGGCCTCCAGGGCATGAGTCAGGGCATCCACCCCGGTGGTGGCTGTAATATGTGGGGGCAGAGAGACGGTCAGAGCCGGATCGAGGATGGCAGCCTCCGGGTACAACGGATCGCCGTTCATCCCGCCCTTAGACTTGGTTTTTTCATTGATGAACACGGCGGTAAAGGTGACCTCGGCCCCGGTCCCGGCACTGGTGGGGATCATGATCTTGGGCACCCCAGGTTTCTTGATCTTGCCCAACCCCAAATAATCCTCGGCCTTGCCGCCGTTGGTAAGGAGGATGCTGATCGCCTTGGCCACATCCATGGCAGAACCGCCACCCGCACCGACCACGCAGTCGCATTTTGCTTTTTTCGCCAGCTTAAGGCCATTGTCGGCCAGCTTCAACCCCGGCTCAGGGTCAACCTTATCGTAGAGTTCAAATGCAATCTTGGCCTTGACCAGAGGCGCGGTGATCCGCTCCACCAACCCGGCTTTGACAAGGCCCGGATCGACCACCAGGAAAACCTTACTGCCGCCGAGCTCTTTTATCAGTGCGGGAAGATCATTGATTGCATCCACCCCGAAACGGATCCGGGTGGGTTGGGTGACGGTAAAGGATTGGGAATGCATGGTGGTCCCCTTTTTTGTTTAAAAAACTTGCGGGCAATGATACTGTCCCAGGATAAACGACAAATGCTAAATGCGTGCAAATACTACTGTAGCGAGAACTTGAATGGCAACTAAAAAATCAAGCAGCAGAGATACCGACCAGCAAGAAATCTATGTGAGCCGCTCGGAAAAAAAACGGCAGGCCAAGAACATCGAAGAAATCGCCAAGGAGCTGATGGCCTTGTCTCCGGCCCACATCAAGAAGCTGCCCGCCGACGACCTGCTGAAAACGGAATTGCACAACTCCCGCAACCTCAAAGGCCCCGCACTCAAACGTCAAATCAAATACATCGCCAGCATGCTGCGGGAAACCGGATCCGATGAGGTCCTAGCCTTCCTGACCGAACGCAAGGGCTCCCATCTAAAACAGGCCGGGGAATTCCACGAACTGGAACGGCTGCGGGAAGACATTATCACTGAGGTGATCGAAGCGCGGGAGGAAGCCCAGCGCAACCAGGAGCACCTCACGGAAAGCTGGCAATCCGAGACCATTGCCGTGGCCTGCCGCAGGTTTCCGGCCCTGGACCCCAATGGCTTAAAAAAATCAGCCCTGCGCTATGCCGCCACCCGCAAGCCTGTGCACCGCCGGGAGATGTTCCGACAATTGCACGCCGCCATGGAGCGCCAGCAGTTTGCCGAAACAACCCCTTCTCCAGACGAGGCTTAATCCGTGGAATACCGCACCGGTTCGATCAAACGGGTTTTCACCGTACGCTTTGACGAGGGGGACGACTTTCTCGATGGGTTGCGGCAGCTCATCATCACAGAAAATATCCGCTGCGCCTGGTTCCATGTCTTGGGTGGCCTGCGGGAGGCCGGGGTGGTCACCGGCCCCAAGGAACCGGTCATGCCCCCGGAACCGGTCTGGGCACAGATAGACGGTGCCCGGGAAACCCTGGGCAGTGGCTCCATCTATTGGGATGAAACAGAACCGCGCATCCATCTCCATGCCGCCCTGGGTCACCACGGCGACACCCTCACCGCTTGCGTGCGCAAGGGCACCAAGGTCTATCTCATCCTTGAGGTTCTGATCCTGGAGCTTGACGGCATCGAAGCCACCCGCCCCTGGTTTGCCCAAGGAGGATTCAATCGCCTCACCTTTGACGCCTGACCTATCCCTGATTTTTCCATTTGACTTTTCCCCCAACTTTCCCGCATCATGAAAATAGTTCCCTGCGAAAAAATACGATGATGTGCCTGGCATAGTTTCCCATCCGCAATACACAGCAAGGGAGGAAAGATTATGGCAACCAAAGAGAAGGCAAAACAAACACCCGCCGCCAAAAAATCACGGGCAACTGCTCCAGCCATCGAATTCACGGTGATGGCGCCCGAGGCCAGGGAAGTTTTTCTGGTGGGGGATTTCAACGGCTGGCAGGCGGAAGGTTTCCAGATGCGCAAGTTCAAGGACGGTATCTGCCGGAAAAAAGTGCAACTCAAACCCGGTCGCTACGAATACCTTTTTATCGTTGACGGCGACTGGTGGACAGACCCCAACAATGACGCCCGTTGCACCAACCCCTTTGGCATGGAAAACTCGATAATCCAGATCAACAGCTAAACTGCTGTTTACAAAAAAAGGCCCGCGAACACAAGGTGCTCACGGGCCTTTACTATTCTGAGACAATTGCGTCAGCTCAGGCTGCGGGCGTTACCTTTATCAACTCATCACCGGGCTGCACGGCGTCACCCACCTTGGCGACAATCTTACCAACCACACCGTCCACCTCGCTGTTCACCGGGGTTTGCATCTTCATGGCCTCAAGGACCACCAGTTTCTCCCCAGCCTTCACTTCCTGCCCTTCCTGAACGGAAATCTCACAGATATTGGCGGTAAAAGGCGCCCGAACATCGCCAGCTTTGGCCAGATCCTCGATCTCCTTCTTGCTCAGCTTGGCTGCTTTTGCCTCGCCAGCCTGAACCACGGCATTCTCAAAAACAAAATGGCGCTGGTGATGATCGATATTGAGGTAAACGTTGGTTTCTGATCCGTCCTCATTCTCCTGCATGGGGCCCATCTCGACAATGTGCTCCTTGCCGGTATGGTCTTTATAGGCAATAGTTTCTCCCAGCTTAAAACCGCCCCGTCGAAAAAGAATGCTCGGCGGCAACACATATACTTTGCCAAACTTCTCCTCAAAGCGGAAGAAATTCACCGCATCATTAGGGTGCTGGAGATAGGTAACCAACTGCTGCTCGGTGGGCTTGTAACCAAGCTTGTCGGCCAAAGCCTTGCGCTCCTTCTCAAGATCAATATCCTCAATGGCCTCCATGCCGCCATCCCGCTCGAGAATTTTCTTCCAATCCGGACCAAAGGCCTTCTCGTAGATCCAGTCGGGCGGCGGATAGAAGGGGAACGGCCCATACTTGCCGAGGAGCAGATTTTTCAAGTCGCCGGAGCAGTTGCCGTAGCGCTCACCGCCCTGCACGTTGCTCACCGCCGTGGTCCAGAGAATCTGGGAACCGGGCGTTACGCTCCAATAGTTACCCAACTCGATCTGGACCTTGGGCAGTTCCTTGTGGAGGATCTCCGGCATCTTGTCGAGAAAACCGCCCTTGGCCGCCTGCTCCAGACTGCTGCCCATGGCGCCGCCCGGCAGTTTATGGATTTGCACCGTGGGGTCAAAGCCCTTGATCTGTGACTCGAAGTACTCGTAGTACTTACGTTCCGGCTGCAACACCTCGGAGGTTTCCATGATGGCCGCCTCGTTGATGCCCACGGCCTCGCGACCATACTCTTTCAGGGTATGGATGACGCTCAAGATCGGTGGTGGACCGTAGTAACCGGTGAAGGCATGATCCGAAGCATCGACGATCTTGGCGCCAGACATGGCAGCGGAAACGATGCGGCCGATGTCGTTGCCGTCGGTGTTATGACCATGATAGTGGATGACCATCTCGGGATATTTCTGGAGGATCGCATCCACCAGTTCACCGATCCGTTTCGGCGAACCCAAGCCTCCGTGATTCTTGATGCAGAGGACGATCTCATCCCCGGTGACATCCAGAATGGCCTGGACCTTCTTCACATAAAACTCATTGGTATGCTCAGGGCCGGTGGAAAAACAGATACACGGCTCCAGGATCTTGCCGGCAGCCTGCACCTCTTCAAAAACCGCCTGCATGTTGGGCACATGGTTCATAAAATCGAACACCCGCCAAACATCCACATACTTGGCAAACTCCTTCACCACAAAACGGATGACGTTCTGGGGATAGGGCCGGTAGCCGAAGAGGTTGATGCCGCGGCACAGGGTCTGGAACATGGTCTTGGGCATCTTTTCCCGCAGCAGTTCCAGCTTGAGGAACGGGTCCACCTGCTTGCGGAGGATATCCACGTGCACCGAAGCGCCGCCGGTAATCTCCAAAGAGAAGTAGCCTGCCTCCTCGCGGGAGGGGGCGGCCAGCAGGTCCGTATGCAACAGGATCCTGTTCTTGTAATCAGACTGCGACATATCACGGGCGGTATTGGTGATATAATACCCATCCGCTTTTCGCATAATCTTGAGTACCTCAGTGATACTCATACCCTGAACAATACGTTCCATGGCGACTCCTATCGTACGCAGCAGTTGATCGAAAAGCCTCTTGTGTCCTTCCGAACCAACAGGTAATTTTTAAAGTTAGACAGCGTAGGGATTTTCCCCTTTATAATGAATCTCCGCGATCAGATGGGCCAACTTGTTACCTTCGCTGACCTGATCATCGTAATTGATCAGATGCGAATGGGTTTCAATGAAGGAGGTATCAAAATCGCCCTTCTTGAAATCCGGGTCCTGCACCAGATTCACATAATAAGGAATCGTTGTTTTCGGACCGGTGATGACAAAGTTATTCAGGCAGCGGAGCAGCCTGTCCACGGTTTCATTCCAGGAAAAGCCAAAGACAGTCATCTTGACCAGCAGCGAATCGTACACCTTGGGAATGGTGAATCCCTGGTACACGAAGCCGTCCAGCCGCACGCCATAGCCGCCCGGCGAACGGTAGACCGAAACGGTCTTGCCGCCCTCCGGCATGAAGTTATTCTGGGGGTCCTCGGCATTGATCCGCATTTCCACGGCAAAACCCCGAATATGCACGTCCTCCTGGCAAAAGGAAAGCTTCTTGCCCAGAGCCACTTTGATCTGGGTCCGAACGATATCGATGCCGGTGACCATTTCGGTAACCGTGTGCTCCACTTGCACCCGGGTGTTGATCTCCATGAAATAAAATTTCCAGTCCCGATCAACCAGGAACTCCACGGTGCCCGCGTTCACATAGTGTGAGGCCTTGGCCGCAGTTACCGCAGTGGCGCAGATCAGGTCAACCAGAGCCTTGTCCTGGATCAGCGAGGGGGCAATCTCCACCAACTTCTGGTTCCGGCGCTGGATCGAGCAATCCCTGGAGCCCAGGTGCACGGTATTGCCGTCCTTGTCGGCAATGATCTGCACCTCGACATGCTTGGGATTGATCACTGCTTTTTCAAGAAAGACCGCGTCGTTGTTAAAGGCAGACTTTGCCTCGGCCCTGGCCATGGGGAGTTCGGCCCGCAGCTGCTTTTCGTTTTCCACCCGCCGGATGCCGCGTCCACCCCCGCCAGCCGTGGCTTTCAGCATAACCGGATAGCCATATTTGTCGGCAAAATCAAGGGCCTCTCTGAGACCGTGGTCGCCAGCGGAGAGATTATCGGTACCGGGCACCATGGGGATCCCGGCCTCCATCATGATCCGCCGGGCCGTTACCTTATCGCCCAAGGCCTGGATAACCTCGGAGGGCGGGCCGATAAAAATGATACCATTGCTCTCACAGGCCTTGGCAAAATCAGGGTTTTCCGCCAAAAATCCGTACCCCGGATGAATGGCATCAACTCCTACTTTTTTGGCGACCCCGATAACCTTATCAATGTTCAGATAATCGCAGCGGGGTCCATCGCCAATCCAGATGGCCTCATCCGCTGTGCGAATATGCAGGGCATCCTTGTCCGGCGTTTCATAAATAGCCACGGCAATATGCCCAAGCT
>CALMMG010000145.1 GCA_937868185.1 uncultured Pseudomonadota bacterium | reverse complement strand
GCCGAGTCAGTCTGTGACGGCAAAACCTGGGGATGTCGTGTCGCTGCGGGTGGCCAAGGTCGATGCCCTGGATAATGTGCTGCGGTTTGAGTGGTAATCAGTCGTAGATGATGCAGGTCCAGCGGGAGAGGATTTTCTCGGTTTCCTCGTCCATCTGGTCGGCCACCTCGTGGATCTGGTATTCGTGGCCGCATTTCTGGCACCGCATGCGGACCCTGCGGCAGGACCGGGAAACCTCCAGCCTGCCCTTGCATTTCTTGCACTGCATTCCCATTTGTAGTCCTATTGCAACAGGGTGTGCCGGGTGAAGATGGCTTCCAAGCGGTAGCCTTTTTCGGCCAACGCCTCGGCCCCGCCTTCCAGCCGGTCCACCACGGTGACCACCAGCCCCACCTTGAAGCCGGCCGCCTCCACCCGCTCGATCACGGTGAGCAGGGTGCCGCCGGTGGTGACCACGTCTTCGAGCAGGGCAACGGTGCAGCCCGGAGGCATGTTGCTCAACCCCTCGATGTACTGCCCGGTGCCGTGGCCCTTGGATTCCTTGCGCACGATGAAGGCGGGGATCGGCGCCTGCTCCAGATGGCTCACCACCGAAACCGCCGTGACCAGCGGATCGGCGCCCAGGGTCATGCCGCCCACTGCGTCGATCTTTTCCGGGTTGTTGCGGATGATCTCGAAGATCAGCTTGCCGCAGAGGTAGGCGCCTTCCGCGGACAGGGTGGTCTGTTTGCCGTCGATGTAGAAGTCGGATTCCCGGCCCGAGGAGAGCTTGAACTTTCCATGACGGTACGACTTGGCCAGCAGCAGTTGTTTGAGTTGTTCCCTGTTGTTCATGGGGTATCCTTTTTATTTCATTTTAGCAAAATAAGAGGTCAGGTTTGCCTTGGCACTGATCTTTGGCACCAGCAACCCGTCTTTTGAGGTCATGGCGATCATCACTCCAGGGCCGTGCCCGGCCAGTACGCAACTGGCGTGGGCAACGATGCCGATCACCACGCCGCCGGTTTTGTAAATTCGACCATAGGTGGCATCTGCGTCCAGGATGGCGACAAAATCTCCCAGCCGCAGGTCTCCAAGGCCGTATTCCTGAACAATGGCTTCGTCGAACATCTGGATGTCGTAGTCGCCGCTATGGCTGTGGGAGGCGCCGATGCCCGAACCCATGATCTTGGCGGGCACGGTGTGCGTCACCGGAACCTCCAGTCTGCCATCCTTCAATTTCTTCAGGGGAATCGCGGCAAGCAGGGCAGGGTCCAGGTTCATCACCTTGATCCCTGGGAAATCAGGGAGGTTCAGGCCGCAGCCGCAGGCCTTGATCTGGATCTTGTCGCCGATGGTGAGGCGTTCCAGTACCTCCGGGGTAAAATCCACCAGCACATGTTCGATGCCGCCGTGTTTGCCTGTTACCCGGCCGGTTTCGCCCTTGGCGTCGCCGGAAACCACCTTGGCGAGGTTGCCCACGCAGGAAAACTGGTTCAAGGCCCGGTTGGGGC
>CALMMG010000144.1 GCA_937868185.1 uncultured Pseudomonadota bacterium | reverse complement strand
TCGCCCCGGTCGTGATTCTCCCTGAGTTGATCCGGGCCCAGGAGATGGCCGAAAGCTGCGGGGTGCGCATCGATAATGTGGAGACCTTGCGCAGTCAGGTGTTCAGCACCCCTGGCACCCGGCACGACCTGTCCAACACAGGATGGGAGTCGCTGGCCGTGGGGCCGGACGGGGTGATCTACCCCTCCCCTGCCTTGGTCGGGATTGCGGAGTTGGCCTGCGGACCTCTGGCGGAGGGATTGAAAAAGGTCTGGCACCAGAGCCAGGTGCTGGAAAAGATTCGCAAGGCAACCCTTACTGAAAGCGAGGCCTACCGGACCAACCCCCTGCGGTTTCTGGTGGGCGGTGGCGATCTGGACCACAGCTATCTGGCCGGCGGCGATTTCCTCGGGCACGACCCCTATGTGGAGCTGTACAACGGTCTGGCTCTTTGGCTGATCCGCCGGCAGGCCCGTCAGTACCCTGTTCGGGCAAAGGGCGAGTTTCTGCTGCGGATGGGTGAGGTGCGTCACGATTGCCCGGATGGAGGCCAGGAGGTGGCGCTTACCCATTGCAACTGTGTGATCTCTCTGTCCCATGACCAGGGACACTCCACGGTGCGGGAGTTCTATGGCCGGGCTGCTCTCATGGCCAATGAGGAGATCGTCAATCCCTTTGCCCCGGACCAGGCGTTGGCCAATTTTATCCCGGCGGATTCTCGGAAGAAATCCTATGGCTGCGGGAGTCCGGTAAAGGATGCCGAGCCGCAACCCGGCGAGGTCCTGGTGGATCTGGGCAGCGGCAGCGGCGTCGAGTGCTTCATGGCCGCAGCCCGGGTGGGGTCAACCGGTCGGGTGATCGGCATCGACATGACCGAGGAGATGCTTCACCTGGCCGAGGTAGCCAAGGCAACGGTGGCCAGCCGGTTGGGTTATGACAATGTGGAGTTCAGGAAGGGGTTTCTTGAAGACATCCCCCTTCCTGATTCCACAGCCAGCGTGGTGATCTCCAACTGTGTGATCAATCTGAGTCCGGACAAGCGGCAAACCCTGCATGAGATCTTCCGGATCTTAAAACCTGGCGGCCGACTGGTGGTGTCCGATATTGTCACCGATGACTCGATTCCGGTGGCTATCAAAAATAACGAGCAGTTCCGGGGGGAATGCCTGGGCGGGGCAATGCAGCAGGAGGCTCTGCTGGCTATGCTCCGGGGTGCCGGTTTTGCCGGGGCCAGCCTGATTAAACGGTTCCCCTACCGGACCGAAGGCGACACTCAGTTCTATTCCCTCACCTTCCGGGCCTATAAGCCGAAAGAGACGCTCCAGGTGGAGGTCGTCTATCGGGGGCCGTTTGCCGCAGTGTGGACGGAAAGCGGGACGATGCTCCTTAAAGGCCAGCGTGCGAGCGTGGATTTAAGCGAGGCGGAAAGCTTGGCCGAGTCTCTGTTTGTCCTGGATGGGCAGGGAGCGGTGGCCAACCTGACGCTGGAGAATAGTTGCTGCGCCTCTCCGATCGCCACCCCCTTGCTCCAGAGCAGTGGCTGTTGTACCGGCGGGCAGGAAGAGCGCGCGGCGGGCAAGATTGTTGCTCTGCCCACCCTGGCCAAGCCGGTTGTCGCCCGGCATCCTTCAGGCTGCATGGTGTGCGGCAAGGAGATCGGCTATCTCGCCCATGAGCGGGAGATGCCCTGCCACTATTGCGGCGGGGTCAAGAAAACCAACGCGGTCTGTGTTGATGGTCATTATATCTGCGATGGTTGCCACCAGCAGGACGGCCTTTCTGCCATTCGCTTGCTCTGCGCCGACACCAAAGAACAGGACATGCTGGTCCTTCTGGAGACAATCCGTCGCCACCCAGCCATTCCCCTGCATGGTCCGGAACACCATGCCATGGTGCCGGGCATCATCCTGGCCACCTATCGGAACCTGGGCGGCAAGATCAGCCGGGAAGCCATTCTCACCGGAATTGAGCGGGGCAGCAAGGTGCCCGGCGGGGTTTGTGGGTTTTGGGGGAATTGCGGGGCCGCAGCCGGGGTGGGCATTGCCTTCAGTGTTCTGCTTGAGGCCACGCCCCTTACTCCCAAACCCCGCCAGCAGGTGCAGGAGATCACCTCCCGGGTGTTGGGCGAGATCGCGCTGACGCAAGGGGCGCGTTGCTGTCAGCGGGAAACGGTCACGGCCCTCCGCGAAGCGGCGCTGCTTTCCAATCGTCTTCTGCCGATCTCCCTTCTGGCCGAGGCGGATTTTTTCTGCCAGCAATTTTCCGCTAACCGGGAATGTATTGGCGGGCAGTGTCCTTTGTGGGGCAAGGCGGTATCCCGAGTCGGCGGTGGACGATGAAACCGGAGAGGCATGAAAAAAAAGGGATTGGCAAGGCGGTTGTTTTTGCCCTGTTTATTGTTGGCATGATCGCCCTGTTTCGCTTTACCCCGGTGCGGCAATACATCTCCCCGGACTATCTGCAAAGCCTGGTGAATTCTTTTGGCCCATGGGGGCCGCTGGTTTTCGTGCTCCTCTATGCTGGGGGCATCTCTCTTTTTCTGCCAGCCACCCTGTTCACCGGCATCGGTGCCCTGTTGTTCGGGACCCTCTATGGGTTTCTCTACAATGAGCTGGGCGCCATGCTCGGCGCCTCCCTGGCTTTTTTCATCGGCCGCTACCTTGGCAGGGATTTTGCCGCGGGGTTGATCGGCGACCGGTTGAAAAAATACGATGACCGCATCGCGGCCAACGGTTTTGCGACGGTGCTCTATCTGCGGCTGATTTTTTTCCCTTTCACCCCGCTCAATTTCGGCATGGGTCTCACCGGGGTGACGTTTCGGGAGTTTTTTTTCGGCACCCTGTTTGGCATCCTCGCCGGAGGCTTTGTCCTCACCTTTTTCTTCGCCACCCTGGCCGAGGTCTGGAGGTCTGGCGACTGGTGGCAGCTGCTGAGCTGGAAGGCCTGTTTCTCCCTGGTACTCTTTGTCAGCTCTTTCTACATTCCCAGGCTGATCCAGAAGATCAAGTCCGAGGATGTAGGTTGAACAAGGAGTCGTGTCATGCCTGAACTGCCGGAAGTGGAAGTGGTCTGCCGAGGGCTTGCCCCCTTGGTGCTCAAGCGGAAAATCCTCTCGGTTTCCTTTAGCAATAAGAGGCTGCGCAAGCCTTTTCCCCGGGCCAAGATGTATCGGCACGTCGAGGGTTCCTTCATCCTGGGGGTGGAGCGTCGCGCCAAATATATCCTCCTGCGCTTGACCGGCAAGGCTGTCATGCTATTTCACCTCGGCATGACCGGCAAGATCGGTATCTTTGCTTGCGATACCCCCCGTCGCAAGCATGACCATCTCCGCTTTCTCCTTGATAACGGTAAGGAGATGCGTTTTAACGATGTGCGGAGGTTCGGCTGTGTCGAGGTATATTCGGAAAAAGAGCTGCGGGAGAACGATCCCTTCGCCGGCTTGGGGGTGGAGCCTTTTTCCGAGGATTTCTCCGCTGAGTATTTGCTGGAAAAGGCGCGGGGTAAGAGGCAGCCGGTGAAAAGTTTTCTCATGGATAACCGGGTGGTGGTGGGCCTTGGCAATATCTACGCCAACGAGACGCTCTTTGCCGCCTGCACCCATCCGCAAACCCCGGTCAACCGGCTGTTGAAGCTGGATTGGCAGCTTATTGTCAAAAAGAGTCGGCTTATTCTTAAAAAAGCCATTGCCATGGGAGGTTCCACCATCTCTGATTACGAGAACGTCAGTGGCGAGGCGGGGTATTTTCAGCTGGAGCTTGCGGTGTATGGACGGCAGGGGCAGCCTTGTCGCTGTTGCGGCCAGCCGATAGTGCGCACCGTTTTAGGCGGGCGGGCCACTTTTTGCTGTCCTTTTTGTCAAAAATAAGCGGGAAAGGGCGTTTTTTTCTTTGGGGGCGTATATTTTTCCTTTACTCAGGCGAGGAGCGGAGGTATAAAAGTCATATTTGTCACCCCCTGACCGAGGGAAGAGTTGGCTGGGTGATCCAGGCGTGATCACTACCAAGCGTAATGCGCATTGTCGCAATTATTAAAACACAAAGAGAGGAAGAGAACATGAAATCAGTTAAAATGACCGTTGCCTTTGCCCTGATGCTGCTCCTTGCCACCGGCTTGATCGCTTGTAAGAAAAGCGAAGAAGCTGTAGTTGCTCCGGTTGAGCAGGCTGCTCCCGCTGCTCCCGCTGTTGAGCCTGCTGCTCCTGCCGCTCCTGAGGCTGCTGCTCCTGCCGCTCCTGAGGCTGCTGCTCCTGCTGCTCCTGAGGCTGCCGCTCCTGCCGCTCCTGCTGCACCTGCTGCAAAGTAAGTTGCTGTTCCATTTCCAGGCTGGGGTTTCCCCGGCCTGGAAATTTCCTCTCTTCCTTAGCTTTCTGCTTCTCGCCCCCCCCTCTCCGCCTCAGAAAGAAACGCTAATCCACGATCTTCAGCAGAGCCTTGGCTGCCTTGGTGAGATCCGCTGTGCTGTGATGGCGGGTAATGGAAAACCTGAGTCGTGCTGTGCCTTGCGGTACGGTGGGTGGCCGGACGGCTGTGGCAAAGATCCCCTGTTCTCGGAGTAAATCGGCCTTGTTCAGCGCCGCGCTGCTCTCTCCGACCTGAATGGGGATGATCTGTGAGGGGCCAAGGTCCGCGCCGTATCCCCCGGTGTGCAGTAGCCCTTTGAAATAGGTGATTTTTTCATGGAGGTCCTGACGCAGGGCTGGTTCCTGCCGGATAAGCTGCACCGCAGCCAGAGAGGCCGCCGCCACTGCTGGGGGCAAGGCCGTGGAAAAGATAAAGCTCCTGGCCCGGTTGATCAAATACTCGATTATCTCTCTATTGCCTGCCACATAGGCACCATAGCTGCCAAGGGCCTTGCCAAAGGTGCCCATGGCCAGATCCACTCCGTCGCTGACCCCGTCTTCTTCGATAACCCCGCCGCCGTTTGCGCCAAAGACACCAGTGGCATGAGCCTCGTCCACCATGAGCAGGCAGCCGAACCGCTCCTTGAGTCCCACCAGTTCGCGCAGCGGGCAGCGGTCGCCGTCCATGCTGTAAATGGATTCCACCACGATTAATGCTGTGCCGGTTCCGCGTTTTTCCGTGAGCAGTTCTTCAAGATGATTGAGGTCGTTGTGCCGGAAGCGGACCAGGCGGGCGCCGGAAAGGCGGCAGCCGTCGTGGATGCTGGCATGGTTCAGTCGGTCACTGAAGATGAGGTCATGGCGATCTACCAGGGCGGGGATGATGCCGGCGTTGGCCATGTAGCCGGAGCCAAAGGTGAGGGCCGCCTCCTTACCCTTGAGTTGGGCCACCGCTTCTTCCAGCGCATGGTGCAGCGCGAGATCGCCGCTCATCAAGCGGGAGGCGCCCGAACCGGTGCCAAATCGGTTTAGGGCCTCCTGGGCTGCTGTGATGAGGGTGGGATGTTCGGCAAGGGCCAGGTAATCATTGGAGGAAAAATCGAGTAACTCCCGGTCGTCGTTTCCGGCAAGGAGGAGCCGTCCTTTTCCTCGGTGAATCACTGGGCGCAGGGTGCGGAGCCCACCCTTTTCCCGTTGCTGGTTCAGCCAGTCCTTCAGATCGACCATAATTGTTTAATGTCTTCGGCAAAGTGATGGTCTGCTTCCGGGGAGCGGCCCCGCTGGGTAAGATAGCCGCCGATCATCATGCCGTCGGCGCCACCCATGAAGGCGGAGCTTAAAAAATCGGCCAGGGCCGATTCGCGGCCTGCGGCCAACCGGATCGCCGCCTGGGGGAGGATCAACCGGTAGAGGGCGATGGAGCGGAGGATTTCCGCGATGGGCAGCGGCGGCAGATCTGCGCAGGGCGTGCCGGGCAGGGGGATGAGGATATTGATGGGCACCGAGTCAATCCCGCATTCGACAAGGCTCATGGCCATGGACAACCGATCCGTTTCGGATTCTCCCAACCCGAAGATACCGCCGCTGCACACCGAGAGACCGACCTTCTGGGCCGCCTTGATGGTGGCGATTCGGTCACCAAAGCTGTGGCTGGTGCAGACCTGTGGAAAAAATTCCTGGGAGGTCTCCAAGTTATGGTGGTAGCGGGAAACACCGGCATCTTTAAGCTGCCCCAGTTCGGACTCGCCCAAAATGCCCAGGGAGGCACAGACCTTGATTCCCACCTCTGTGCGGATGGCGCGGATGATCTCCAGCACCTGGGGCAGATCATCGCTTGCCAACCCCCTGCCGCTGGTCACCAGGGAAAAACGGCTGGCCCCGTTTTTGTTGGCTTCATGGGCGGCGGTGAGGATCTGGGCTTTGTCCAGCAGAGGATAGACCGGCGCTTCAGTCTGGTAATGGGCCGATTGCGCGCAAAAATGGCAATCCTCGCTGCATCTCCCGGATTTGGCATTGATGATGCTGCACAGGGAAAAGGAGGTTCCCCGCCGGGCAAGCTTGGTTGCCAGGGCCTGCCGCATGAGTTCGGCCAAGGGTACGGCTTGGAGTTTAGTGATGTCGGGCGGCTGGTTCACGGGAGTCTTGTCTCGTAAAGATCAAGCAATGACGGCAGGGCTTGGCTTATTTGAGGCCAAAGATCCCGCCTTTCTTGCCGGAAAAGGCGGGGGTGCGGCTTTCTGACCGGGGCGGCCGGGGTTTGCCTGTCCTGGGCTTGTTGCTTCTGGGGCCATGAGAGGAAGCGGGAGACTCGGGTCGCGGTGCTAACTCCGCAGGTGAGCCGCCAAGGGCCTCCTGGTAAAGCTGAAAGAGCAACAACCCATCGGGGAAATAACTTTTCCGCTTCAGCCAGGCGGGCCAGGTCTGCTCTGCACCATGTCGGACAAAGGCCGGGAGATTGACCAAGAGCGAGGTGATCTCCTCTCTGGAGGCCCGCTTGACATTGAGATGCTCCAGGTGTCGATCAATCTCGCTGCGGAGGGTGCGGGAAAAGGTAAAGGTTTCACGGCCTTCGGCAGCCTGGTTCACCAGGTCGAAGCGCGCTTGGGCCCAAGGCAGCATGAGGAGTGCGAGCAGGAGGTGTTCCGGCAGAGGGCTGCCTTCGCCATGCAGACGATCGATCACCTGGCACAGGGCGAAGAGGAGGAGGGTTTGGCCCGATGGTTCCTCCTCCTCCCGGCTGATGACCCCGTCATAGCAGGGGAGGAGGAGAAAGAAGAGCCCGCTGGCCACGGCAAGCCGACACCAGGGAGCGCAGGCACCGCTGTTTAGGTCTTTGAAAAATTCGTCCCGGACCCGGGAATCCGGGCAGAGGCGCAGGGTGTCGAGGTTGTTGACAATGGCTTGCCAGGTGCGGTCTTCAATGATGAAATTGCTTCGGGCCGCGTGGCGGATGGCCCGCATCATGCGGACGGGATCTCGGATAATCCTTCGCTCCGGTTCTCCGACAATGCGGACAATTTTATTGTTGAGGTCCGCCACCCCGCCCGTGTAGTCGATGATGGTGAAGTTTTCTATTTCATAGAACAGGGCGTTGATGGTGAGGTCCCGCCGGAAGGCGTCTTCTGCTTCCGAGCCGAAGGTGTTGTTGTGGGCCAGGACCTCGTCCTCTTCCTTCTCGCCCTCTTCAAATTCGCTGCGGCAGCGGAGGGTGGAGACCTCGACGATCTTGCCGCCAAAGAAAAAGACCTGCACCAGACGAAAGCGGCGGCCGATGATCCGGCTGTTGCGGAAAAGGGTGCGCAGTTGCCCGGGCCGGGCGTTGGTGCTGATGTCGAAATCTTTGGGGGTTTTGCCGAGGTACAGATCGCGCACCGCACCGCCCACCAGGTAGGCGGAAAAGCCCGCATCACGGAGGCGGTGCATCACCTTCAGGGCCTCGCGGTCAATATCCTTGCGGGAGATGGGATGCTCGGCCCGCGGAATGATAAGGGGTTCCGGCAGGTCAGCCAGATCAGCGGATGGGTCCATGGGATCTTCCGGGCAGGAGGGTAAGGTGGCAGGACTCCTGCTCAATACGTCGCCGTAGGTTCTTTGTACATGGACTCGGCCTGGGAAACAAACTGGTCGAAGACCTCGCGCACCGTGAGGATGTCTTTGATTTTAAAGACGTTTTCGCCGGAAAAAACCAACCCGTCTTCCATGTTGCCTTCACAGGCTGCGGTGAGCCGGTCGCTGATGCAATACACATGGTCGCATTTTTTCAGACACTTGTATTTGCATTCCTTGGCTTTGAGGTCGGCATTGCTCAGGAGCTGCTTGACAAAGGGGGTCTTGATGGCCCGGCCGGGCAAGCCCACCGGAGATTTGATCAGGGCGATGTCTTCCTGGTGGGCATGGAGCATGGCCTGCTTGAAGCTTTCCGCCACCGAACATTCCTTGGTGAGGACAAAGCGGGTGGCGATCTGGATGCCGTCTGCTCCGTACTTGTCCATCATTTCTGCCATTTCATAGCCGTTGGTGATGCCGCCGGCCGCGATCAGGGGTACCTTCTTGACTACCTTGCGGATCTCGGGGAAAAGCTCACGCAGGGCCACGTTGGTACCCAGATGACCGCCGGCCTCCTTTGCTTCGACCACGATGGCCGCAGCGCCGAGTTTTTCGGCAAGCATGGCAAAGGAGGGGGAGGAAACGATAGAGACAATGGGGGTGTTGGTTTCCTTGCCGATCTTGAAGATATCTCGGGAAAAACCGGCGCCGGTGACGATCATGTCGACCCCGGCTTCAATGGAGCCCTGGACCAGGCTGTAGAAATTCTTCATGGCGAACATGATGTTCACCGCGATGATTCCCTTGGTTGCCGCTTTGGCCTTGCGGATGTCAGCTTGGAGTTCTTCCAAGGGAATGGCCGAGCCGCCGATGGTGCCGATGCCGCCGCACTCGGCAACGGGAATGGCGAGGGCCGAAGTGGAGACGCGAATGGACATGCCTCCTTGAACAAGGGGTACCTGGGCGGTGAACTTGCCGATGGTAAGGGGAGGTAGCTTCATGAAAGTCTGGTGCTCCATTTTAATTGAGGAACCGTTACGAAATAATAACCACAGCAAGGGGGGGTAATCATTTCGGTACGGCGCCTTACGCCGTTGGTGGTGTAGCGGCGCGGATGTTATCGCTATTTTTAGACGATGGCTACAGACGAATGAGCAACTATGCTTTTTTTCGTTTTTTTTGTCAAGAAAACCTTCCGGACCAACACGGTGGTTTTCGCATTCGAAAGAAGAGTTTTTGCTTTTTTTGCCGGTTTCTGGTTTAAGTGAATCACAATAGCTACGCTGTGGCGGGAAGATGTACCCGATTTATATTCTTTTTCGCAACATATATATGCGCGGATCAGGGAATGCTGCATGCATATTCACCCAAGCCGTATCGGCTTTGACATAGACGGCGTGGTCGCCGATACCATGGAGGCCTTTATCCGTCTGGCCAGGACCGGGTATGGGGCCAAGGTGCGCCCGGAGGAGATCACCGAGTTTCAGGTGGAGGATTGCCTGGACCTCGATCCGGCCATGGTGGAAGAAATTTTCTCTCGCCTGCTGGAAGAGCCCATTGCTTGCGGGCTTCGCCTCATGCGCAATGCTCGAGAGGTGTTGAGCGAATTTGCCGAGCAAGGGCCCCTTACCTTCATTACGGCCCGGCCGCTCAAAAAACCCATCGCCCGCTGGCTGAAAAAAGAACTGGGTCCACAGGTTTACGGGAGGGTGCGGCTGGTCGCCACCGGCGAGCACGATAGCAAGGCCGGCCACATTCGGGAAATGGGCCTTGATTTTTTTGTGGATGATCGGGCTCAGACCTGTTTGCAGTTAGCTCAGGAGGAGGGCATTCAGCCCATTGTCTATCGGCAGCCTTGGAACCAGGGCAAGCACGCTCTGCCAGAGGTGGAGAGCTGGCGAACTATCCATGCCCTGTGTTATGAGGAGGGTGCCTGGTGAAGCAGTGTCTTGCCTGTGGTCAGGCGATCCCGGCTTATAGAAATCCGGTGCCGACGGTGGATGTCATCATCCGTTTTGACGCTGGGATTGTCTTGGTGAAGCGGAAAAATCCGCCTTGTCTTTGGGCCTTGCCCGGCGGCTTTGTCGATTACGGGGAGTCGCTGGAGCAGGCGGCAGTGCGGGAAGCCTTGGAGGAAACAGGGCTTACCATCCGGCTTGGTCGTCAATTCCATACCTATTCCGATCCGGATCGCGACCCCCGGCAGCATACAGTGAGCACGGTTTTTCTTGCCACGGCGGAAGGAACACCCGTGGCTGGTGATGATGCTGGCGAGGTCGCGATATTCCACGAAGAATCTCTGCCGCCGTTGGCCTTTGACCATTCAAGGATTCTGGGTGACTATTTTGCTGCACAACGAGCTGCCGATTGAAATGAAGACCTGCATCCTGCTGGTGGATGACGATCCCTTTATTCTTGAAATGCTGAAGAGCGCCATGGTGGCCTTGGGGCATGCCTTTGATACGGCCATGGACGGCGAGGCGGCAAAGCTCAAGCTCAAGCAGGGTGAGTTTACCATGGTTCTCACCGACCTGACCATGCCGCGCTGTGACGGCATGGAGCTCCTGACACATATCAAGGAGGAATATCCCCAAGTCGAGGTTATCGTTATCACCGGTCATGCCGAGATGTATGGCTATACCGATGTTGTGCGGGCCGGCGCCAGCGATTTCATCACCAAGCCCTTCGGCATGGATGAGCTTGAGGCCAAGGTCCGTAGGGTCATTCGCGAGCAGACTCTGATCCGAAAGCTCGAACATCTCTCCATGTGCGACATGCTCACCGATCTGTATAACCGTCGCTGTTTTGAGATGAAACTCCATGAGGAGGTGCCCCGGGCCCATCGGCAGGGGTATCCGGTTTTTCTGGCCCTGCTCGATGTGGACCGTTTCAAGGAGTACAACGACCAATATGGGCATCAGGCCGGGGACCGGGTTCTTCAGGATATCGGGAGAATCCTCGTGCAGTGCACCCGGGAGAATGTGGACTGGTGTTTTCGCTTTGGCGGCGATGAGTTTGCCCTTATCATTCCTTATGCCACCGTTGCTCAGGTTGGTCAGATTGCCGATCGCATCCAAGAACGTTACGGCCATGAGCCACACTATGCCCCAACCAGTCTCAGCATCGGTCTGGCCCAGTTTCTCCGGCGGCCTGGCTCTTCCTGGGCGGAGGATATCGCCGATTTGGTGGCCCGCGCTGACAAGGCTCTGTATTCCGGCAAGGAGCAGGGGGGCAATCGGGTGATTGCCGATGCTTCCCTGTCGTGTTACGGAGAATTAGGAGCCGATACGAAATAACCGTAGCGTTCTCCTTAACCGCAACGACAACGGTGACGGCTACCAGCCAGAACCGACTCCTGAAACGGTAAAAAAATATTGTCGTCCAAAAGGGTTTCCAGCCAACCCCCTCCTCCTCTCCCCTTTATTTGTCCATGGATTTTCTTTATTTCCAAATGGTTATGTCGTGTTTTTTGGCAGAGCTGACAACAGTATTTTTTCTGAAGGATTGATCCTTTTGCCGGAGATAAAAAGTTTGTATTTGCCCATATTCTCTGGTATATAAGCTCGATCTATCAAAGGAGGATTGTTTCCATGGCAAAAAGCACAACAGCAACCAAAACGAAGTCCGATGTCAATGCAGGGGAAATGAGCTTTGCTCAGCTTTTCGAGGAGAGTCTCAAGGTAGCGGAGGTGGGTGAAGTCGTACCCGGCACCGTTATCGCCCTGACCAACGATTATGTCGTGGTGGATATCGGCGACAAGTCGGAGAGTGATATCCACTGTTCCGAGTTCAAAAACGAAAATGGCGAAATCGACGTCAAGGTGGGCGACATCTTTGACGTCTTCGTGGAGAAGCGGGAGGTCGAAGGCGGCCTGAAGCTCTCTCGCGAGAAGGCCATCGGCATCAAGGTATGGGAAGACATCGCCAAGATCCAGGAAGAGGACGGCACCATCTCGGGCCGGATCGACAACCGGGTCAAGGGTGGCCTTTCCGTCGATATCGGCGTTCCGGCCTTCCTGCCTTACTCGCAGATCGATCTTCGACCGGTCAAGGATTTGGACAGCCTCATCGGCCAGACCTTTGAGTTCAAGGTTCTCAAATATAACCGCAAGCGTAACAATGTGGTGATCTCTCGCCGTGCTATTCTCGAGGACGAGCGTAAGAAGTTGCGGGAAGATATGCAGTCCAACCTGGTGGAAGGCCAGGTGGTTACTGGTACCATTACCAATATCACCGATTACGGGGTGTTCATCGACTTGGGCGGTATGGACGGTCTTTGTCACATCACCGATCTCTCCTGGGGCCGCGTTTCCCATCCCTCCAAGCTGTTCAAGGTGGGCGAGGATGTTCAGGTCAAGATCCTTAAGTACGACCGCGAGAACGACAAGGTTTCCCTTGGCGTTAAGCAGCTCAAGGAAGATCCTTGGGCCACGGTGCAGGAGCGTTACCCCATCGGCGCCAAGGCCAAGGGTAAGGTGGTCTCCATCACCGACTACGGGGTCTTCGCCGAGCTGGAAGAAGGCGTTGAAGGGTTGATCCATGTTTCCGAGATGTCTTGGTCCAAGAAGACCCGGCATCCCTCCAAGATAGTCGGGGTCGGGGAAGAGGCCGAGGTGGTCATCCTCAACATCGACGTGGATGCCAAGCGCATCTCCTTGGGCATGAAACAGTTGCAGCCCAATCCTTGGGATCTGGTCAGCGAGAACTATCCGGTTGGCTCCATCATCGAGGGCAAGATTAAGAACATCACCGATTTCGGCGTCTTCATCGGCATCGAGGAGGGGATTGATGGCCTGATCCATGTCTCCGATCTCTCCTGGACCGAGCGGATCAAGCATCCCTCCGAGAAGTACGCCAAGGGTGAAACCATCCAGGCCGTGGTGCTGAAGATCGACCGCGAGAACGAGCGGTTTTCTCTCGGCGTCAAGCAGCTGGAGCCGGATCCCTGGCAGGCAGCCATCGAGAAATATTCGGTAGGCAGCACCGTGCAGGGCAAGATCACCAACGTGACCGAGTTCGGCATCTTTGTTGAGGTGGAAGAAGGCATCGAAGGGTTGATCCATGTTTCCGAGATCAGCAAGGACAAGGTTGCCACCCCGGTGGGCTTGTACAATGCCGGGGATACCGTGGAGGCAAAGGTGATCAATGTTTCTGCCAAGGACCGGAAGATCGGCTTGTCCATCAAGGCCTTGACCGATGATTCCAGCGAAGGCTCTCTCGAGGAGTATAAGCAGAAGCAGTCCAAGAGTGGTCCGTCCACCATTGGTGATCTTTTGAAAGAAGAGATGGACAATAAGGCCCAGGAGTAAACAGGCCTAACAGGAGCCGTAGCGCAATGGCCAAGAAACTGCAGATGGTTTCGTCGTCGTTACTTTGCTACGGCTCCTAATTTTTCATTCTAGGTTTGTCATGTTACAAGGGTTATTCCGCCACAAGCATCCGGTTCTCACGGGATTATTGGTCCTGGGGGGTATCATGCTGTTTTTCTGGGGCGGAATAACCTTTTTTGTTGTCCACCTCACCAGTCCGTCCAAGTCCGAGCTTTTCCTCAAGGAAGGGATCGGGGTTATTGATGTCAAGGGGGTTATCCTCGAATCCGAGGCGACCCTTGAACATCTGGTGGCTTTTCGGGAAGAGCCCAAGATCAAGGCCATTGTTCTGAGGATTGATAGTCCAGGCGGGGCGGTGGGTGCTTCCCAGGAGATCTATGACGAGGTGAAGCGGACCAGCGGCATCAAGCCAGTGGTTGCTTCCATGGGTTCGGTGGCAGCCTCGGGCGGCTTGTATGTTTCCTTGGGCGCCAGCAAGATTGTCGCCAACCCCGGCACCTTGACCGGCAGCATGGGGGTAATCCTCAAGTTTGTCAATCTTGAAGGGTTGTTTGAGAAGATAGGGTACAAGAACGAGGTGGTCAAAAGCGGCAGGCTGAAAGATATTGGTTCTCCCTCCCGACCCATGACCAATGAAGAGCGGCTGATGCTTCAGGGCATGATTGATGTGGTCCAGAGCCAGTTTGTCCAGGCCGTCTCCGAAAGTCGGTCCTTGCCAGTGGCGGAAGTAAAAAAGATTGCTGATGGCCGTATTTTTTCAGGGCAGCAGGCCAAGGAGTATGGCCTGGTTGATCAGTTGGGCAATTTTAGTGATGCAGTCATGTTGGCTGCCGACCTGGCCGGAATGAAGACCGAAAAGATGCCGGAGCTTATCTATCCTCAGGAAGAAGATTTTTCCTTCCTGAGGCTGATGACCGGTAAAAAAAGTGAATCGCTATTACAGCAAACAGGTTTAGCCGGTCCGTTGCTGGCCTATGAATGGACAGGGACCTTGCGATAGGAGTGTATCAAACGATGTTGAAACGGGATTTGGTAAATGCGGTGGCCGAAGAGATGGGCGCGTATCTGAAAAAAGATGTGAGTCAGGCCGTTGATATCATGTTGGACACCATAGTGGAGGCTTTGGCCGAGGACCGGCGTGTCGAAATCCGCGGCTTTGGCAGTTTTTCCGTGCGCCAACGCAAGGCGCGGACAACCAAGAACCCCAGGACCGGTAAGGTCATGAAAATTACCTCCCGCAAGAATCTGCATTTCACCATGAGCAAATCGCTGAAAGACGCTCTGATCCAGAACGGGAAATAAGCGGTGGGTACGGCCTGTGGGGTCGTTTTTCAGAAATGGCTGGTTTCACCTTTGCCATGGCGCAGCACCTCCGGCGTATCGCCGATAAGCGAGACCACGGATGACGGCTCTGGGTATACCGTGCCACCGTCAATGATGATATCCACCAGGCGACCGAACTGCGCCTCGATTTCATAGGCCTCGCTCATCGGCGGATCATCTGGATCCTGGATGGCGCTGGTGTTGAGCATCGGGTTGCCCAATGCTTCGATGAGCGCCAGGCAGATGGCATTGTCCGGCACCCTAATCCCCACGGTTTTTTGCCGGCTGAGCATGATCTTCGGCACCAACTTTGCCGCTTGCAGGATAAAGGTGTAGGGGCCGGGCAGATCTTTTTTCATGATCCTGTAGCTCATGTTGGACACATGGCAATAGGTGCTGACGTTTTTGAGGCTTGAGCACATGAAGCTGAAAGGCTGGTGTATCGGCCTCTTTTTTATTTGATGGATCCGCTTGATCGCCTTCTGGTTGAACATGTCGCAGCCGATGCCGTAGACGGTGTCGGTGGGGTAGCAGATCACTGCCCCTTTGCGCAGGGCCTCCGCCGCCTGTTGGATCAAGCGGGGCTGCGGGTTATCCGGATTGATGTCAAGTATCACGCGGCGATCCTTTTTAAGGGCGAGAGGGTGGGCAGGTAGACGCTAACCCCCTATGAGTATTGGAGTATTGTACGGTACGCCCCAGCAAAAGGCAACAGCGAAGCGGTGACAGCGATGACCATAGCCTGCGGGATTGATATCGGAACCAACAGCTTCCGGCTGCTGGTGGCCGAGGTGGGGGATGGTTGCCTGCGCCCCCTGGCCTACGATCTGGTCACGGTCCGGCTTGGCGAGGGGCTTGGCGCCACCAGCCTGCTTGCCCCGGCGGCCATGCTTCGGGGCGAAGCGGCCCTGGTCCGGTTTGCCGGGAAAATGGCGGGATACCCGTTGCACAGTGTGCGGGCCTGCGCTACCCACGCCGTGCGTAGAGCCGACAATAGTCGGGATTTTCTTCAGCGGGCTGAGGCCCTGATCGGGCCGGTCGAGGTGCTTTCCGGCGAAGAGGAAGCCCGCCTTGCTCTGTTTGGGGCGCTTTCCGCTTTACCGAAATCGCTACGGTGCTATCCGATGTTCATGGTGGATGTGGGCGGGGGCAGCACAGAGCTCATTCTTGAGGTTACAGCCGGGAGTGAACCCAGGGTAATCAGCCTGCCCTTGGGCGCGGTGGGGTTGACCGAGGACTTCGGTGCGAATCTTGAGTCCATGCGCGCAAAGATCAGGGGGATACTGGCCCCTGCTCTGCGGAGTATCACCGCGGGGGTAATGGTTGGACAAGACTTGTCGTTGGTTGCTTCCGGTGGGACAGCGACCAGCCTGGCCGCTCTTGCCTTGGGGCTTGACCGCTATGATGCCCAGCTAGTCCAGAATTACCAGTTGAGCCAAGCCATGTTGCACCGGCTGGTTGTCAGCCTTTCTGCCCTTTCGTCTAGGGAGTGTAACGCCCTCCCCGGCCTGGGTGATGGGCGCGGGGAGATTATCGTGGCCGGGGTGCTGGTTTTAGAGGAGTTGCAGCAGGCTCTGGCAAGCCAGTCCCTGCTGGTGAGCGATGCCGGGTTGTTGGAAGGCATTCTTCTGAGCGGGGCAACTGGTTGCTGACCTTGCAGCGAGCAGCTGAGGTGTTTCTCTGCAAACTCGCCATTGACCGCACGCGTGAAAGTTTTTTATAGTGAAGACTCTACGGTTTTTTGCCACCCGTTCTTTGGGTGGCGTTCTAGTATCTTAGATCGCCTTGGCAAGCGAGGCGCATCACCTGCCACACTTTTTTTGAGGGAGTCCGCTGATGTCACTCGAGACAATCGAACACGCCTATACCTTTGACGACCTGCTCCTGGTGCCCGCCGCGTCTGAAGTGCTGCCCACCGAGGTGAACCTGGCCACGATGCTGACCAAGTCGATCACCCTGAATATTCCCCTGGTCAGCGCAGCCATGGATACGGTTACCGAGCATCGGGCCGCTATTACCATGGCCAGGGAGGGCGGGATCGGGATCATCCATAAAAATATGAGCGTGGAAGAACAGGTCCGCGAGGTGCGCAAGGTTAAGAAGTCCGAGTCGGGTATGGTCATCGATCCGATCACGGTGAATGACGCCCAGACCGTGCGCGAGGTGAACGAGATCATGCGTAACTACCGAATCTCCGGAGTACCGGTTCTCCGCGGCACCAAGCTGGTGGGTATTGTCACCAACCGCGATCTGCGCTTTGTTTCCGATGAGGATCTGCTGGTCCGGGATGTCATGACCAGCAAGAACCTGGTCACCGCCAAGGCTGGCATCACCCTGGATCAATCCAAGGCCCTGCTCCATGAGCATCGGATCGAAAAACTCCTGGTGGTGGATGATGAAGGCAACCTGCAAGGGCTGATCACCATCAAGGATATTGAAAAGGTGCGGAAGTATCCCAATGCCGCCAAGGACGATCTGGGCCGATTGCGGGTCGGTGCGGCGATCGGCGTAAACTCCGCCTTGGAGCATGTGGAAAAATTGATTAGCGTCGGGGTGGATGTGGTAGTTCTTGATTCAGCGCACGGCCATTCCCGGAATATCTTAAGCGCCCTGACCCGGATCAAAGATGCCTTTCCTGAGCTCCAGGTCATTGCCGGCAACGTGGCCACGGCGGAAGGGGCCGAGGCCCTGATCCGGGCGGGGGCTGATTGCGTCAAGGTCGGGGTCGGGCCCGGCTCCATCTGCACCACCCGGATTGTGGCCGGGGTCGGAGTACCGCAGATGACCGCGATCCATAACTGTTCCAAGGCTGCGGATAAATTTGGCATCCCGGTGATTGCCGATGGCGGGATCAAGTACTCCGGCGAGATCGCCAAGGCCATCGGCATTGGCGCCCGGGTGGTGATGATCGGCAGTCTCTTTGCCGGCACCGATGAGTCGCCCGGTGAAACCTTCCTCTATCAAGGGAGAACCTACAAGGGCTACCGAGGCATGGGCTCACTTGGCGCCATGAAACAGGGCTCCAGTGACCGCTATTTTCAGGAAGGGGTGGAAAGCCAGGCCAAATACGTGCCCGAGGGCATCGAAGGCAAGGTGCCCTACCGGGGTCCGCTCTCCGATATGATCTACCAGCTTATGGGTGGATTGCGTTCTGGCATGGGCTATCTGGGGGCAGCCACCATCGAGGAGTTGCGCCAAAAGGCGAAGTTTGTCAAGATCACCGCTGCCGGACTCAAAGAAAGCCATGTCCATGACGTGATTATCACCAAAGAGGCCCCGAATTACAGATTGGGCTGAAAATAGCAATTAGGATTCAAGGTTTTCTTGTGGCCTCGGACTCCTTCAGCAAAGGCGGAACAATGGATATCCACAGCGAAAAGATACTGATTCTTGATTTCGGCTCCCAGTACACCCAGCTCATTGCCCGTCGGGTACGGGAGGCCGGGGTATATTGCGAACTCCATCCCTGGGACATGACCTCCGAAGAAATTCGGGCTTTTGGCCCCAAAGGGATCATTCTCTCGGGCGGGCCCCAGTCCGTGCATGAGGCCGAGACCCCACGTGCTGCAGAGGTGGTTTTCACTCTCGGCGTGCCGGTGCTCGGAATCTGTTACGGTCTCCAGACCATGGCCGCCCAGTTGGGTGGTGAGGTTGAATCGGCCAGCCATCGCGAATACGGGTATGCCCAAGTGCGGGCTCGCAATCACTCCAAGCTGCTCAGCGACATCGAGGACCACGCCAGCCCCGAGGGCTTTGGCCTGCTCGATGTCTGGATGAGCCATGGCGACCGGGTCAATCGGTTGCCCAAAGGCTTCGTTGCCATCTGCGAGACCGACAGTGCGCCCATGGCCGGCATGGCCGACGAGTCCCGCCGTTTCTATGGCCTCCAGTTTCACCCGGAAGTGACCCATACCCGCCAAGGCCAGCGGATCATCGAGCGCTTTGTCCATGGGATCTGCGGTTGTGGCCGCCTCTGGACGCCGAGCAATATTATTGATCATGCCATCAGCCAAATCCGCAGCCAGGTAGGCACAGACGAGGTGTTGCTGGGGCTTTCCGGCGGGGTTGATTCTTCGGTGGTCGCCGCCCTGCTCCACCGGGCCATCGGTACTCAGCTTACCTGTGTCTTCGTGGACAACGGTCTGCTGCGGCTCCATGAGGGCGATCAGGTCATGACCACCTTTGCCAAGCACATGGGAGTCAAGGTGTTGCGGGTGGACGTGGAGGAGCGGTTTCTCTCCGGGCTCAAAGGCGTGGAAGATCCAGAACAGAAACGCAAGATCATCGGTAACACCTTTATCGAGGTTTTTGAGGAGGAGGCGGAGAAACTCGCCAACGCCAAGTGGCTGGCCCAGGGCACCATCTACCCCGATGTCATTGAGTCGGCCGGGGCCAAAACCGGCAAGGCCAAGATGATCAAGAGCCACCACAACGTGGGCGGCTTGCCCGAACACATGAAGCTCGGTCTGGTGGAGCCCCTGCGGGAGCTGTTCAAGGATGAGGTCCGGGTCATCGGGGTCGAACTTGGGTTGCCCTATGAGATGGTCTACCGGCATCCCTTCCCCGGTCCCGGCCTCGGGGTACGCATCCTGGGCGAGGTGCGCAAGGATTACGCCGATACCCTGCGCTTGGCCGATGATATCTTCATTGAGGAGCTGCGCAAGAACGAGCTCTACGATAAGGTCTCCCAGGCCTTCACCGTGTTCCTCCCGGTGAAATCTGTGGGCGTGGTCGGCGATAACCGCCAGTATGCCCATGTGGTGGCCTTGCGGGCCGTGGAGACCGTGGATTTCATGACCGCCCGCTGGGCGCATCTTCCTTACGATTTCCTCGATCATGTCTCCCGACGGATTGTCAACGAGGTGCGCGGTATCTCCCGGGTGGTTTACGATGTGACCGGCAAGCCGCCGGGAACCATCGAATGGGAATAAACCTGCTCTTGCCGCTTTACCCTGCGGTTTTTTATGTGATACCATGAAGGGCGACCTGATTTTCTGACGAAAATCAGGTCGTTGCCGACAAATCTCTACGGGGAAAGGGGCTGCCGTGAAGGGTGGACAGAAAGAGTTGCGGGATCTGGAACTGGCCAACCGGCTCCTGGATAGTTTTTCCCAGATTGCCGGGGTGATCAACACCCCTCGTCTTGACTATCATGCGCGCCTGGGCCGGATTCTCACGGTGATCTTGGAATATCTGGGGGTGGAGCAAGGCTCCCTCATGGTGCTTGAGCGGAGAAAATATCTGGTGGTCCGGGCAGCAAGCCGGGCGCAGATTATCGGTCATGAACAGACCATTGACGATGAACAGTCCGTGGCCTCCTGGGTGGCCAGGCACCAGGAGCCCCTCTTTATTAAAGATATCTGTAAAGACAAACGTTTTGGCGGGCAATGCCGCAGCAGTTACAAGAAGAATTCACTGTTGTCCATGCCGATCCTTCACAAAGGCAAGGTGCTGGGCGTCATCAACGTGACCGACAAGATCGGCGATCGGGATCTGCTCAAGGAAGACATTACCCGTCTTTTTGACTTCAGCAGTGTCATCCTCTCCCTGCTTGTTCAGGAAAACCTCCAGCAAGATCTCCGCCGGCAGCAGCGCATCCTCCGGGAGCGCAACCTTGAGCTGCGGCATCATGAGACCTTGCGTGCCGAACTCTCCCGCATGTTGATCCATGACCTCAAGGGCCCCCTTGCCGAGGTGGTGGCCAATCTCGATATCCTGTCCTATTCCGTTTCCGAGGAAAACCGGGAGTTTTTGGAGTCGGCCCAGGTGGGCTGTGACCGGGCAGTGCGCATGGTCTCAAATTTGGTGAGTATCGGCAAGATTGAAGACGGCAAGCTCGTGCCCATCAAGGAGGTAGTCGCGCCGGGTCCCATGCTGGCGGAATGCCTGAGCTCTATCAAGGGGATGGCCAAGATCAAGGGGGTGGAGCTGATCCTGGAGGTGGAGGAGGAGTTGCCGCAGATTGCCCTGGACCGCATTCTCATCCTGCGGGTGTTGCAGAACTTGCTCACCAATGCCTTGGGGTACTGCGCGGGCAACACCACGATCCGTTTTGGCTGCCGCCGGGTACCCGGGAAAAAGGGGCTGGAATTTTATGTGCAGGACCAAGGCCCCGGAATCCCCGCGTCGAAGCATCGCACCATTTTTGAGAAATACGCCAGAATCTCCAACAAACAGGACGCCCTCGTCGGCACCGGTCTTGGTCTCTATTTCTGCCGTTTGGCCGTGGAGATTCACCGGGGCAGGATCGGGGTGGAGAGCGAACCGGATAAGGGTTCTCGGTTTTATTTTTACTTGCCTCTGTAATCTAGCGCTTACCGCGAGCAGCAAAGGGAAAAAATCTGGATGAAGCTCAAGGCCCCAAAAGATATGGTTTTTCTTGTTGTGGACGACATCGACAACATGCGCCGATCCGTCAAGGCCATGCTGAAGCTGGTCCAGTTCGGCAAGGAGTTTTACGAGGCGGCTAATGGCCGGGATGCCTGGAAGCTCCTCCAGGATGAGAATATCGTTATCGATTTTATCATCTGTGATTACAACATGCCCTATATGTCGGGCACCGAGCTGTTGGGGTTGATCCGTGCCGCGAAGAAGCTGCGCGACATCCCTTTTCTCATGGTCACCGCAGAAGCCAACATGGATATTGTCGCTGAAGCGGCCGAGCATGATGTTGACGCATATATGACCAAGCCCTTTGTCACCGCGACCTTGGAGCAGAAGGTTTTGGAGCTCCTCGGCCAGATCAATAACCCCTCTCCCTTCAACCAGCTGTTGCTTCAGGCGCGCACCCTTGAGGAAAAGAGTGATCTTGACGGTGCCATTGCCGCAGCCACGGAGGCGGCTAAGCTCAACGCTCGGTCCTCGAAGCCCTATCGGGAGTTGGGGCGTCTTTTCGTGAAAAAGGGCGACTTGAAAAAATCCCAGCTCTGCTTTGAAAAGGCCGTGGAGATCAACCGGCTTGATGTCAGTTCCTACCATGCCTTGGGCCAGATTTATTTTCGTCAGGGCAAGATGGATATGGCTCTGGAAAACTTCAATCGGGCCATGGAGATCAGTCCCCGCCATGCGGACAGGGCGATGAATTTTGCCAAACTGCTTATCAAGCAAAAACAGCTGCCCGAGGCGGAGAAGGTCCTGCGCCTGGTGTTGAAAACAAAGGGCAACGATATCGACTTCAAGGAAGATATTGGCGATACCTGCAATGGCTGCGGCTTGGGGGAGCTGGCGGTTAAATGTTACCGGGAGGTGCTGAAGGCGGACCCGGAACGAAGCTATTTGAACAAAAAAATCGGCATGGCACTATACACTGCGGGGGACAGCAACGAAGCTGTCAAGATGCTGGAAAAAGCGGCGGAGAAAACCTCCGAAGACATCGAACTTTTCCTGGCTCTGGGCAAAGCCTATTATGCCATGAAACAGCTGATCCGGGCTGACCAGTGGGTTTCAAAGGTGCTCCGTATCGATCCCGCTCACAAGGAAGCCCGCGCCATCCTGAACAAGTGCCTCTAGGCTGGGGCCGGCTGGTTTTCGAGAAGGAATAGGCTATTTTATCCATGGCAGCAGAATTCACCATTGTCCTCGCCCTCCAAGCCATAAACTCTCAGGGGCAGAATATTCTGGGAGAAAGCTGGGCGGATTTTCTTTTGGATCTGCGACAGACTCTTGCTGTAAAAGGGAGAGAAGATCCATCCAGCACCGAGACCCTGCTGCTTTTTCATTTCGCGCAGCCGGATACTGCCTGTATTACGCTCCAGGAAAGTCTGGCCCGCTTAAAAAAAGTGTATGAGTGGAAGAAGAATGTCGGGCCCCTGCCCCTACACATTGTTTTGCATCTTGAAAAAGAGGGAGATCCGCCTGGCCCCGTGTATGACCCGGCGGCAAGTTTCTGGGATCTTCTTCAGCACGAGCAGCCCTATGTAACCTCCCCCTTGAAACAACAGTGGGCGGAAAGTCTGGTCGACGATAATGCCTTGTCCCACACCTTTGCCGAGGCAGGCAACGGATTGTATCTTCTGTCCTTGAGAATTACGGAAATTCCGCGAGTCGAGATTTTCCCGCACCGTGCCCTTCCCCTTTCCGGTTCGTTTGCCCCCTGTTTTTACTGCGGCATGACCATCCACAAGGCGGCGGATTGCCCTGGAAAAATGTTGACTATGTCAACCCAGGGAATTCCCCTGGCCGGGTATCTGCCCCTTGAAACAGTGAGCGAACTCTTTGCTAAGGCCATGGTTGTTCAGGAAAAACTGATCACGATGATGGCGGCAGGGCTTACCGTGTCCCAGATTCGCCAGAGCCCGCTCCTCCAGGTGTATCTTGCTTATTTTGACCTGAATCTGATCTGTCAGCCTAGGTTCTTGTCAAACATTGCCTTTAGCAGCAATGCCAAATGGGAGGAATTGACCAAACCGGAGACGCTCTCGGTGGACAGCCACAGCCTGCATCTTGGCCTAGATTGTCTGCGGGTGGGCCAGTATGCCCAGGCCGAGGCTCTTTTTGTCGAGGAAAGCAGGCGACCCAAGGGCAAGCAGTTTTATGCGACAATCGGTCGTGCCTTTGTTGCCCTGGAACTTGAGCGGGACAACGATCTGGAGCATTTCCTGGAACATGCCTCAGGTATAGCGAACTCTGACAAAGAAAAGATTTATATCGCCCTGTTGCAGTCCAGGTATTATGCCCTCCACGATGATCACTGGAAGGCGGGACACGCTCTGGATAGAGTTTTCAGCCTGCGGCGGGATCTTGTCGAGGCCCTGTACCGGCAGGCCCAGCTCATGGTTCAGGGGGATATGGGCGAGAAAGGCATTCGCCAGCTTCGGGCTCTGGTTGCCGACCACAAGGAGCTGTTTCTCGCTGCGCTCATGGACCCGCAATTGCTTGCTGTTGCCGGGCCGGTTGAGGATCTTCTGATTGTCCGTCTTCAGGTGCAACGACAGGAGGCTGAAGAATACCTGTTGAAGGCCCAGGCGGTCTGTCAAGACCTGCAGGCCTGGTTTCCAGGGGATGAAGGTCTGGCGTCTCTGTTCGTCGACCTTGTCGGCCTTGAGAAGCAGTTTGCCCAGGGCGGTTATTATGACTTCCTTGAGGTGGCGCACAAGGCCCAAGGGCTGTTGCGCACCTGCTACCGATTGCAGGAAAACGCCTTTGATGCCATGAAGGCGGATATCTCCCGGATGCTGGCCACCGTGGATGGTTTTCGGCGTTACTGGCAGGGATATCCCTATCAGCCTTTTTTTGAAAACTTTCAGGAAAGTTTTCTAGCGGCTTGGGAAAAATTGAGTGAAATAGAAGGCCTCGCCCAGCAAAATATTCATGGTCAACTCTTCCAAATTATTCAGGCGAAGCTGGTCCAGGTTCGAGAGAATTGCACCGCCCTGAAAACTCTTGCGGCAAGGATGGCCTGGCTCAGGATGGTGTGTGACGGGGCAAAGCTGTTTGCCAGGAAGTTGCTCATGACCGAGGTGATTCTCCTGGGGGTGGGGGCGTTGCTCTTTCCCCTCTTGGCTTATTGGCTGGCTGACGACTCTGGCGGGATGATCGGTTTGCTGACAAATTCGTGGCTGCAGAAACAGGCGCTGCTTATTGTCACCCTGTTTGTCGCGCCGCTGTTCGCTTTGGGTCAGACGCTTTGGGAGATGATGGACACCGAGTAGAAGTGTACTGGGCTAGGCCTTGATGCGTGGTGCGCCCGACAGGATTCGAACCTGTGACCTACGGCTTAGAAGGCCGGTGCTCTATCCGGCTGAGCTACGGGCGCCCATGTGGGACAGATATTAGAACGATCGGGCCAAGAAAGCAATACCGTTTTGCCCCAGCATCCTGTGACCAGGCACTATTCTTTTTTCTCCATTTCTTTCCAGACAGGGCCCTTGGCGGTATCAACCACCTCGATACCCTTTTCCGCCAACTCCTGGCGCACCCCGTCCGCCTTCTGCCAATCCTTCTGTTTCCGCGCTTCTTCCCGGTCTCGGATCAGCCTGTCGATCTCTGGAGCAAGGGGACATTCTTCAAGCCTCATGATCCGCAGCACGGAATTGATCCGGCGCAGGGCCTCGAGAATATAGTCCTTTTGTTCGCGGTCAAGGAGGCCTTGGCTCAGAATTGGGTTGGTCTTCTTGACGAAATCGAACAGTGCGGCAAATGCTTTGGAGACATTGAGGTCATCGTCCATGGCCGCGAAGAACCGGTCTTCCATGTCGGAGAGATAGGCAGCAACCTCCGGGTGGGGTAGCCCCGGCGGCAGACAGAGCAGCTTGCCAACAAAGCCGTCAAGGCGTTGCAGGTTTTTGCGAGCTGCGTCCAGACTGCGGAAGGAAAAATTGATCGGCTTGCGGTAATGGGTGCGGATCAGGAAATAACGCATCTCTCTGCCGGTGTAGCCCTTGGCCAGCACATCCCGCAAGGTGATGAGATTGTGGTTGTCTGCGGACATCTTCTTGCCGTCCATCAGCAGTAATTCACTGTGTAGCCAGAAGTTCGCCAGGGGCTTGCCGGTAATGGCCTCGGCGATGGCGTTCTCGTTCTCGTGGTGCGGGAAAAGCAGATCGCGGCCGCTGGTATGGATATCCATGGTTTCGCCGAGGAGATCCAGGGTCATGGCCGCGCATTCTATATGCCAGCCAGGCCGCATGTTCCCCCACTCAGTCGTAAAAAAGATGCCGGCCTTCAGCTCACTCAAGGTTGAACGTTTGAGCAGAGTGAAATCGACCGGGTTTTCCTTTTCGTAGTCGTCCAGATCAACGGTTTTTCCGACCTGAATCTTGCTCAGATCAACGCCGGAAAGCTTGCCGTACTTGGCAAATTTTGAAATGTCAAAATAGATGGAGCCATGTTTTTCGTAGGCGTAGCCCTTGTCGATCAATTTTTGGGCGAGGGCGATCATGGCCGGTACATGCTCTGAGGCTCTGGGGTAGCCGGTGGCTTCCAGCACCTCCAGCGTCGCCAGGTCCTGTTTGAATTCCTGGATATAGGTATCGGTGAACGCGGCGAGGTTTTCTTTGCCACGGGCGGCTCCCTGAATGGTGTTGTCATCCAGGTCAGTAAAATTCATATAGAATTTGACCTGGTAGCCTGCAAGTGCGATCACCCGGTGGATAAGATCGGCAACCATAAAGCGACGACAATGGGCCAAATGAGCCAGCTCGTGGGCAGTTGGGCCGCAGGCGTAAAAAGTCACGGTGTCAGGCACTATTGGCTTAAAAACCTCTTTCTTGCGCGAGAGGGTATTGAAAAAACGCAGTTCAGCTTGTTGAGACTCCTCCGCTTCCTGCTTGGTGAAAAGCTCGGTACTCAGATACTTCTCACCGCCATCGGGGAAAATAGCAACCAGCACGCCTTCTTTTAATTGGGCGGCCCGAGTTAGGGCTGCGGACATGGCGGCCCCGGAGCTCATTCCAGCAAAAATCCCCTCTTTTTTGGCCAGGAGGCGAACCGTGGTAAAGGCCTCTTCATCGGGGATATTGATGATCTGAAAGGGAAGTTTTTTGTCAAAAATTCCGGGAGTATAGGACTCTTTCATGTTTTTGAGTCCTTGTAGCTTGTGCCCGAGAAAGGGCTCCACTGCAGTGATGCGTACTTCCGGGTGGAATTCACTGAAATATCGGCACAAGCCCATAACGGTGCCCGAGGTGCCTAGGGTGGCGACAATATCCGTCACCTTGCCTTCGGTTTGCTCCCAGATCTCCGGCCCGGTTGTCTTGTAATGGGTCAGCCAGTTTGCCGCATTATTAAACTGGTCAGTGAGAAAATAACGATCCGGATACTGGCGGGCCAGGGCATAGGCCTGTTCGATGGCCCCATCGGTGCCACGCTTGCCAGGGGTGAGGAGAATCTCGGCGCCAAAGGCCTCCATGATTTTGCGTCGTTCAATGGAGGCCGATTCCGGCATGATCAGTTGGCATTTGTAGCCCTTGACCGCACAAACCATGGCCAAGCCGATGCCAGTATTGCCGCTGGTGGCCTCAAGCACGATCTTGTCCGGAGTCAGTTCGCCCTCCGCCTCGGCGGTTTCAATCATGTTCAGGGCAACGCGGTCTTTGACCGAGCCTCCTGGGTTGAAGGCTTCAAGCTTGGCATAGATGGCGACCTTCTTCAAGGGATTGAGGCGTTTGATGAGGATCAACGGCGTGTTGCCGATCTTGTCGAGGATGGAGGTGGGTGCCGTTTTTTTGGGTGTGGGTGATGGGGTCATGGCGGACTTAGCCTTTAGTGTCTGCATCTCGGAAAAAAGGAAAAACATCAAGCTCAATTATCAACGATATCGGTAGAATACAACAGAACCGTCGGGCAGACCACCCATATTATTGTTCTCGACAGGGGAGCACAAGGCGGAGAAGGCATAAAAAAAGGCAAGCCCCCATAAGGAGCTTGCCTTGACTCAACTATACTAGACAGTGAAAAAGACGGGTTTTTAGGCTTCCTTCTCCAGCTTGACGCTGATCGCCACCTTGTAAAGGATGGAGAGAATGAAGAACCCCGTGGCCCAGATGGCGGCAGTGATGCCAAGTTCCTGGGCGCTGGGGTAGTACTCAGTAACCTGGTCCAGCATGTTCGGAACAAAGCCACCCAGCACCAAGCCAAGGCCCTTGTCAATCCAGAAGGCAAAGAAGATCAGGAGGCATGAGATCACCAGCAACCCGTCAGACTGTTTGGCCCGAGAGACAAAAATCAAGGCGATACCGGCCAATCCCATAACCACCGAGGCGCGCATAAAGGGCACCAGATTGTTGTATACCTGATCGCCGTGGCCCAGGCCAAAGAAGAGGTAATCCAGCGTATGCATGTGACCTGGAATCTGGCTGTAGTAAGCGACAAAGAATTCGCAACCCAGGAAAAAAAAGTTGAGCATCGCGGCGTAACCGATGATGGTCACCAGTTTGTCCTGCGCCTCACGGCCCACGTCAAACTTGGTGGTCCGTTTGAGGATCATGGCGATAACCATCAATAAAGAGGGTCCTGCGGCAAAGGCCGAGGCCAGGAAGCGGGGGGCCAAGATGGCGGTGAGCCAGAAGTGACGGCCCGGTAGACCACAGTACAAAAAGGCGGTAACGGTGTGGATGCTGATCGCCCAAGGGATGGAGAGATAGATAAAGGGCTTGATCCATTTCGGATACTTGATCCCTTTGTATTCGGACTGCAAGACCACCCAACCACAGAGGACGTTCAGGAACAGGTAACCGTTCAGCACGATCATGTCCCAGAACAGCATGGAATGTGGGGTGGGATGGAGCAGGACGTTCATGGCGCGCATGGGCTGGCCCAGGTCGGCGATGATGAACATCAGGCACATGGCGATGGCGGCAATGGCCATGAATTCGCCAAGGATGACGATGCGGCCGAAGGCCTTGTAGTTATGGATATAATACGGCAATACCAGCATCAAGCCGCCGGCGGCCACACCAACCAAAAAGGTAAACTGGGAGATGTAAATACCCCAGGTTACATCCCGGCTCATGCCGGTGATCCCCAGGCCATAGTTAAACTGCTGCACGTAACAGAGGCCGCCTACACCCATTATGGAGAGCAGGAAGAGCATCCATACCCAGTATCCTGTGCTTCCTTTTAATGCTTTTTCAATCATGGTCTGTACCTCAAATAATATAGAAGAGGGATGGATGTGTCCCTGCGGAGGGTTTCCGCTGAATGGTAAAGGTTGTCTTCAACATCTGACTGACCTCGGAAGCGGGGTCGTTGAGATCGCCAAAGACAAGGGCCTTGGACTCGGCCGCAGCTTCAACACAGGCAGGGATCTGACCGATGGCCAGGCGTTCGCTGCAGAAATTGCATTTTTCGACAACCCCGCGCATCCGGGTGGGGAATTTGGGGTTTTCGGCCTTGATAAAGGGCTGCCCGTTGGCATCCTTACCGCGCGGATCGCGCCAGTTGAAGCTCCGGGCGCCATAGGGGCAGGCAGCCATGCAAAAGCGGCAACCGATGCAGCGATGGTAGTCCATGGCGATAATGCCGTCTTTGGTCTTGAACGTTGCCTGAGTCGGGCAGGCGCGTACGCAGGGCGGGTTATCGCAGTGGTTGCACAGGGTCAACAAGGGCAAGGAATCCAAAGATTCCGGTTTTTTGTACTGGCTGCTGTCATCCGGGAAAACATGATTAAAAGAGTCAACCCAGATCCACTTGATCTCATCCTTTTTGTTGCCGAAATCCGGCACATTGTGGATGGCGTGGCAAGTGGAAACGCACTTCTCTGCCAGCCCTGGATTTGCAGTGAATTTTTTAACGTCAATAACCATACCCCAGCGCTTTCCGGTGGGGGCCGCAGCCCCATGCGCCCCGGCGGCCGCGGCTGCGGCCCCATGCTCGGAGGCCAGGGCCTCGCCCTTGAGCAGGGAGTTGAAAGCTGAGGGTACGGCAATGCTGGCAATGGCGCTCAGCCCAGCAATCTTAAGAAAATCTCTTCTCTTGCTATCCATATTACATCGCCTCCTTCGGCTGGAGATGGCAATCCCAACAATACGGTTTCACGGAGGCATAGTTGTGGCAATCGTCACAGAATTTCTTCTTGTCGCTGTGACATTTCATGCAGCCATTCTGCAGGCTCCGTACATATTCGGTGCCGTTGGCGGTCTTCCCGGTGCGGGCGCCGTCCTCGCGCAGGATGTCATCGCGCCACTGGTTGAGCAGCACCATGTGCGAGGTGCGCATAAATGCTGTTGGCGCAACACACTCCGTGTAGTCCTTTGGTTTTTCAGGTTTAGGCAATTTGCTGAGATCCCCGGATTTGTACCACATCGGGGATGTCATGACGCCCAAGAACAGTATCAACGCAGGTATGATTTTTCCTTTCCCGTACATGGCTATTAGCCCTCCATTCCTGCAAGTGGCTCAAAACGGAGACCCGTTTCACGCTCTTTTTCTCCTTCCATGACCAGGGCGTTGCCAACCAATTCGGACACGCCGCAGACCTCCACATCGGGATTCCAGTAGTTCATCAGGCTCGTCAAGGTGGCGCGGTCGATGGCGCATACACAGGAGAGCATGTTGACCGCATGCTTCTCCCGTACATGTTTGACCGCGTTGGCCCTTGGCAACCCTGAGCGCATTCTCAGTTCCATAATCTCATCGGTGTTCAAGCCGGTGCCGCTGCCGCAGCAGAAGGTTGATTCCCGGATGGTGTTTTCCGGCATCTCATGGAAATTATTCACCACATTCTGCAAGACATACCGGGGTTCTTCGATCAAGCCCATGGCGCGAGCAGGGTTGCAGGAGTCATGGTAGGTTGCAATCCGATGATCGTTGCGTTTCGGATCAAGCTTCAACTTGCCGTGCTTGATCAGATCGGCGGTGAACTCGCTGATATGGACCATCTTGGTGGAGGCGGCATTGTCGAAGCGGGTGCCGGTGATCGGTGAGGTGGGAACTTCCATGAAGTCGGCAGGACCGTTCATGGTGTCCATATATTGATGAACAACCCGCCACATGTGGCCGCACTCGCCGCCCAGGATCCATTTGACCCCTAAGCGCTTGGCCTCGGCATACATCTTGCCGTTGAGTTTCTTCATCATCTCATTGTTGGTGAAGAGACCGAAATTGCCGCCTTCCGAAGCGTAGGTGGACCAGGTGTAGTCCAGACCAATGTGATGGAAGAGCAGTAAATAGCCCATGGCCGTATAGATGCCCGGCTCTGCGAAGACATCCGCCGAGGGGGTGATAAACAGCACTTCCGCACCCTTACGGTTGAAGGTTGGCTCGATCTTGATTCCGGTGATCTCTTCGATATCATCGCAGAGATACATGATGTTGTCTTTGAAGGTGTGGGGCTGCAGCCCCATATGGTTGCCGGTGCGGTTTGAATTTGCTGCCGGCTCCATGATCCAGTTGATGTTGACTCCCACCAGATGGAGCAGTTCGCGGCCCATCATGGTGATCTCGGCGGTATCGATGCCGTAGGGGCAGAACACCGAACAGCGACGACATTCGGTGCACTGGTAGAAGTACATGAACCACTCTTTCAGCACCCCGAAGGTCATCTCGCGACCGCCGGCCATCTTGCCGAGGATCTTGCCGCCCAGGGTGAAGTCGTTCCGGTATACGGAGCGCAGAAGTTCGGCCCGGAGAACCGGCATGTTTTTTGGATCGCCGGTGCCCAGGAAGAAGTGGCACTTATCGGCGCAGGCGCCGCAGCGCACACAGCAATCCATAAAGATCTTCAGGGAGCGGAATTTGTCCAGCCGCTCTTTAATGCCGTTAAGAATGATCTCTTTCCAGTTCTCCGGCAACTTCCAGTCGTCGGTCTCCGGATCCCAATCGCGCGGTTCACCAAACAACCCAGGATGGGTGGGAAGGGTCTTTTGCGAATGATATTCGATCATTTCTTTTTTTGCGGGATATGCATAGTTTCCCGGTTTGAATATGGCCTCTACATCCGGCCAATCCTTTTTCGGAACAGCCCCGGTCATCAGGGACGGGCCCTTCGCAACGCTTACACCTAGTTTATCTGCTTTCATGATTGCCATCGTTCTTATTCCTTCTCAACGGGTATTCCGCCTTCCTTCATGAACTCCCTGAACTCGTCTTCGTATCCAGCGTAGGAGTGCGGCTTGATGTTGGGATCATTCCACGGATTGATGTGCCGGACCATCCGGCTGTTGTTGATCATGTTCCGGGTGGGGCTCATGAAGACGCCGGCCATGTGCATCAGCTTGCTGTAAGGGATGTAGATCAGCAGGGTGCAGACCAGGAAGACATGGATGAAGAAGATCGAACTAATCTGCCCAGCGACGATGGCAGGGGTAAAGGTCGTCAGGCCATGGGTAAGCTGCTTGATCGCGACCACATCAGCCCTGAAGACATAGCGCATCAGGATGCCGGTGAGGGCGATGCCGAAGATCAGGAACAGGGGGAAGTAGTCGGCTGGCAACGAGATGTACCGGATATTGGCAAGAACCACCCGGCGGAGGAACAAAAAGGCGATTGCGCCGAGAAAGATGGCGTCAGTCTGATAGAATACCGGGGCGCCGATCTGGAGGAAGCCGTCGCCGAATTCAAGGGCGGCGACAAAGCCGGGGACCGGGTCCATGAACAGCCGCATGTGCCGAAGAACAATGACCAGGAAGCAGTAATGGAACAGGATGGCGAATAGCCAGAGAAACTTGCTTGAACCATACACCAGCTTGGGGCCTTCGTGCATCTCCGCCTTGGTGTTGCGGAAGAGGGAGCGGAACAAGAAGACTTCCAGAAACATCCTGGTAATGACGCCGAGCTTGCTGGAGGGGCAGTCGATCTTGTTCTGCTTGATCCAGGGCAGGGAGTTGGCCTGACCACAGGTGGTAGGAATTCGGAAGGGCACCGGAGATTTTGCCCAGTACAGCACACGATAGGCAAACCCTCCCAGAAAGAGGGCAAAGGCTAGATAGGGCAAGATAACCCCTATCAAGGCCTGACCACCCGGCACTTGGGCGGCCACCAGGCCAACCGCGATAAGCGCCAACACTGCGATGAATGGACTCAGGATTCTCATTTACTGTTACCTCGCATCATGTTTACTTACACATTAATGGTTTTAAGCTCCGCCTTTTGGGCGGTATTTTCGTCCATCAGCTTCGAAGGGCATCCGCCGTCCGTTGTGATGTGGTTTCCACTTTTGATCTCCGCGATCCGGGTTTGATAGAGCCTTTCCCGGCTGACGGTATACAGGTCGAACATGGTGTAGGCCAGGATATCGGCTTTTTCTTCAAACGCCTGCCAACCTTCAAGGTCCGCCACCTTTTCTTTGTGGCAGACAGACTTGACCACTCTTTTTAGGGTGTAGGCCATGGAGACCGCCTCGGAAGGGGCAAAGGTCTGCACGGCACGGATCTGTACCATCTGTTCCAAAGCGGCAACGATCTTTGCGGTTTCGTTCTTTTCGAAAAGTAAGGTATACACTTCCCACAGGCTGGTTTTCACTGCATAGCCCACCGGGTTGGCAAACTGGTTCTTCTCTTTTTTAAAGATCCGGGCCCCATCCTTCGGGTAGGTCGCCAGTACTTGATCGACCCAAGCCTCGAGAATCTCGCCCTTATTTTCGATGAGCAGTTCTTGCAACAGCATGAAGCCCCCTTGCGCCCCCTGATTTTAGGGGAAAAAACTGTATCCTGAATGACCATTCAGAATATGAAAGGCATTGGTAGCATGTTTCAAACTAGATTTCAACAAGAAAAAAATGAGGGGATGGGGGTGGATTAGGAGATGGTGTCGAGGAGAATCCCGGATTCCTGCTGGAGGTTTTTGAGGAGAACCGGGAGATCGTTCAGGTCAATGACCACATCGCCGATAATGGAGCATCGATCATTGTAAGTGCAGTCATAGACATCAAGGGAATAGCCGTGTTCGCCTTTGACGAGCATAAGATGGATGAGGATTTTCTGATTTTCAAAGTGGGTATTGACCTGTTCCACGAGCCGTCGCACCGCGGTTTCTTCGGTGGAAGGAAAAAGTGCGGGCTCCTTTTGTTGGCGTTCTTCCCTATTGCGTTGCCATTCCCGCGTGAAGGCGCCGATGCGCGCAATTGGGGTAAGGCCGTCAATCGGGTCGACTTTTTTTTTCGCTCTATACGGATCGATCCTGATCGGTCGTGGAAATTTGATCTCTTCGGAAATAACCATCGTTTCCCCCTGCGTGTGGCTGTTTCCCTGACATGCTTTATTGCTTCTCCTTGATATTCTGTCACAATACCCATCGACATTTTTGCCGCCGAACGATAGTGTTTTTGCTTGTAGTCTTAAATCGTTCGCTCCGCCCCTTCCCGGGCAAAGAAAATCTCCGTGCTGCCCTGCCCTGCCGGGGCGCAATATTTCTCCGTCAAGGCCTCGATTTGCTCATCGGTGCGCATGGGGTCATGATGAAACAGGGCCAGGGCTTTCACCCCGGCGTGTTTGGCTGCGGCGACGGCATGCTCAAAAGAGGAATGGCCCCAGCCGAGAAATTTGGCCGTGTATTCCGCATGGGTGTACTGGGTGTCATGCACCAAAAGGTCCGCCCCGGAGAAAAACTGCTCCAATACGCCATTCTGTTCCTGGGCCACCAGTTCGCCCTCCGTGGCCATGCCTTCGTCATAGGAAGGGTCTTCCGGGTCCGTGCAGAAAACATTGTGGAACGGCTCGGTATCATAGGCTGTACAGACCGTTTTCCCGCGGTAGGCAAAGCGGTAGCCAAGGCAGAGGATGGGATGATTCAAGTATTTAGCGGTCACGGTAATGCCGTCGCCCAGATCGATCTCCCCTTCCTTGAGATCAAAATAGGCTATCTTGGCGGCAAGTTCTGCCTGCCGAACCGGGAAGTATCGGTAGGTCAGCTGACCACCGACGATTTTTTCCAGGGTGTCGCCCTCAAAACTGACCGGGCCATGGACCCTGATGGTGCTGCCCGGCACATAAATGGGGGTGAAGAAGGGAAACCCCATGATGTGATCCCAGTGGGTATGGGTCAGAA
>CALMMG010000143.1 GCA_937868185.1 uncultured Pseudomonadota bacterium | reverse complement strand
TGAACAGCCAGTTTCAGAAATGGGTAAAAGAGCTTCGCGATCAGGCGTATATCAAAAAAATACTCTAGTCTCGTCTGCCCAATAACCTCTGGATAAGGGATGTCTCTAATGACCCAGGATTCACCATCTGCTGATGACGCAATCGGCCAGCCTGCAGCCATGTCACGATCCGAGGAAACCCTTGGTAGCTTTCTGAAGAGGCATCGACAAAACCAGGGGAAAAACCTCGACGAAATTGCGGAAAAGACGCGTATTCATGCCTCAACGCTTCGGGCGATTGAGGAAGACAATCCTAAGGCTCTGCCTGCGGAGGTTTTCGCCAGGGGCTTTGTGAAAAACTATGCACAGTATCTTGGGCTTGATCCCAACGAGGCCTTAGCCTGGTATATCGAACAGAATAATGGAGAAGTCAGGCCAACGGAAAAAATCAATGTTAATGAGGTGCTTGTCGGCGAGACCATGGCCGAGGGTAAGCCCTTACCTGTGGGACGGTTTATCATCTTTTTTGTTGTTGCAGGCGTTCTTTTTTTTGCCGGCTATTTGGTCCTGAATTTTTTAAATTCGTCCGCCCCTCCAATTAATATTGCCACGAAAGATACAATTCCCCAAGCTCAGGTTGAACCGCCACCGCCGCTGGTTGCTCCGGTAACTGGCGAACCAGAGACAGAATCTGTCGTCGGTAACGTGGGTGCAGAGCAGTCACCGCCGTTGACGCAGAGTGGAACGCCGGACCCGGCTGTTGCCTTGCCTGGGAATGTCGTCCCTGTAAAATCGGGACAAGAAGAGAAGAAAACTCTGCTCTTGCCAGAAAAGGCAGGGCAGTTAGTGTCCCCCCAGAAGGTTGATGGGGAACAGGGCCTTGGAGTTAAAAAAAAAACAGATGACGGAAAGCCCATAATTTTTCCGCAGGCGATCAAGGAAAAGCCGGGACAGAACCCGGAGCATCAGGAGGTGGCCAAGCCAGTTCCCGTATCGGCTGTTTCGCCAACGCTTTCCACGGTAAAAGCCCCGGGGATGCATTATGTCCTCGAGGCGAAGTTCACCGAGTCTACCTGGCTTTCCGTGCAGGTTGACAAGGAAAAGAAAAAATCAGCCATTTACCAGCCTGGGGATCATATGGTCTGGCAGGCGGAAAAAAAGATTTCCCTTTTTGTCGGGAATGCCGGTGGCATTGTCCTGACGCTGAATGGAAAACCTGTACCTTCCCTTGGCAAGTCACTGGATAGTGCCCGGGTTTCCTTCCCGACAGAATAGTCACAGCGAGAGCAGATGTCCTTGCAGCAAAGCCTGGCCATTGTGCTCCAGGTTAGAGATCATGGTGATTCTGACAAGATTGTCACCGTGTACACTCCGGAACATGGGAAAATCGTGCTTATCGCCAAGGGCGCTAAGCGTAGTAAGAAGCGTTTTGTCAACAAGCTTGAGCTGTTTTCCCTTCTCTCCATGCAATTTTCCCCAAGTCGGCACAGTTCGCTTATGCGCCTGGATCAGGCCGATTTGCTGAATCCATTCCCCGGGTTGCGGGAAAACTACGAACTGTATATCGCCGCCTCCCTACTCTGTGAACTTGTCCTGCACTGGACGCGGGAGCAGGACAGTGACGAAGAGCTTTTTCGGCTACTTGCCTGGGCTTTGGAGGGGTTAGTGATGGAGGGGGGGGGTGTTAACCGCACGATTATTTTCTTTCATGTCAAGATGTTAGATATCCTCGGGTATCGTCCCGATCTGGCCGGCTGTCTCGATTGTCGTGTCCTCGGCGCACCTGGGGTCTTGTACCGTTTTAGTCCATTGCGCAACGGGTTGGTGTGCAGTCGTTGTGAACCCCAGGCCACGGCGAACACCCAGCCGCTTTCCATCCAGACCATCCAATTGTTGCGCAGGGCCCAGGATATGGAGCAAGGGAAACTGGAACGGCTTCAGTTTCCCTTGGCGGCCACACAGGAGGCCATTGCCCTACTGAAACGGTACGACAACCACCTGTTGCAGCGGGAGGTGCAGTCCTGGAATTTTCTGCGCTGATTGCTTATTCCGTCTTGATTTTCTGGAGGAGCCAGGCCATGTTGCGTCCCAAGTCGCGCATGGTTTTCATGCCTTCCTCGTCGTTGGTCACTTCGCCCGGTTCCCTACCGAGGCCGATGTTCCAGTACGAGGAGCCCACTACGATCATCTGGCCGATCAGAAAAAAGGCGTTGAGGGAGTTGAACACCTGGTAGGCGCCAGCCCGGCGGGCCGCGACTACCCCGGCTCCGGCTTTGCGTTTGAACAGGTCGCCGTTGGCCCGGGAAACCATACCGCATCGCTCGATCAAGGCCTTCATTCCTGCGGAGACATCGGCGAAGTAGGTGGGCGAACCCAGGAGGATGCCGTCTGCCTCGATCATCTTGGCAAGACAATCGTTGATGATGTCCTTTTCCACGGCGCAGCGACTGTCTTTGTTCTTGAAACACTGATAGCAGGCGATGCAGCCGGAGACCGGCTGGCCTGATAATTCCACCAATTCAGTGTCGATTCCTTGTAACGCCAGTTCTGCCAACGCGGTATTCAGCAATATTGCGGTATTTCCACCCTTGCGGGCGCTTCCGTTAAAAGCGACGACTTTCATAGCATCCTCCTCATGTGTTTTTATCTTTTCTGTGCTGGGGTCGTTGTTTGGCGACGTTCAGGAGTGTGTGTGCCAGAATATTGTAATCGAGATTGGCAAGGACAGGAAGGACTTAGAGAACAAGCCAGCCGGTGAAGGGATTACTGCTATTTTCAATAGGACATTTCTTTTTGGTTCGCCAGTCAGAGTGTGTACGTTAGGTTTTGGCTTCGGTGGTTATGATATCCAGCGCCGGGTAATCGACGAGGTCTTTGATCACCGAAGTAACGGTGTCTTATATCCTTGTGTGTTAAGTGAAGTTTGTTCAGAAAATCAGGTATGGAAAGGCAGGATCTGTATTTGTTTCTGAAAAGGTTAGGTTGGGTGCCGATGGCTTCTCTCGGCCGGTTGGCGAGGTCATATTGGGGGTGAATTGGCTTTAAATAAGGACAAAATCGCAAGCCGTCCTTGACTGTGGCCCGAAAGTTGGTTATTTTTACGAGGTTAAAGCGAGAGTGGCGGAATTGGTAGACGCACTGGTCTTAGGAACCAGCGCCTTTGGTATGGGGGTTCGACTCCCCCCTCTCGCACCAATAAAAAATAGCTCCGGCGCCAATGCTGGGGTACAGGCAGACATCTCATCCATGCCGTGGTGAAAGTTCCTGGAAAGGTTGTTTCACTGTATGGACTGTGTTGTTGAAAAAGTTTGAAACAAGGAAGGTGTTGCATGCAGATCAATGTCGAAGATGTAAGCCCGCTTACCAGAAAGATGACTATCACCCTGCCGGAAGCCCAGGTTGCCCAGGAGTTGGAGTCCGCCTATAAGAAACTGAACTCTGAAGTTTCACTGAAAGGGTTTCGGAAGGGGAAGGTGCCCCGTCAGGTACTGGAAAAAAATTATCGGCCAAAGGTTGAGTATGACTTGGCGGAGAAGTTGATTCAGGATACCTATTTTGATGCCCTTGAGAAAAGCAAGATCGATGCGGTTGTGCATCCGGATATCCGTGAACAGAAATTTGCCGAGAACGGCACCTTTGTTTACACCGCAGAGGTGGATGTTCGGCCCCAGTTCGAATTAGCTGAGTATAAGGGGCTTGAGATCGAACAGACTGCGCTTGAGGTGACAGACGAGGAAATTTCCCAGGAGCTTGAGGTGCTGCGCAAGCAGATGGCCCCCCTGCAAAGCGTTGAAGACCGCGCTATCGAGAAGGGACACCTGGCCGTGGTTGATTTTCAGGGGTATCATAACGGTAATCCCATCAAACAGGTGGTTGGGGAAAATTATTCGGTTGATGTTGGGTCCGGTCAATTTGGCAATGAGTTTGAAGAGAAACTCCTTGGCTTGAAGAAAGGCGAGGAGGTTTCTCAGGAAATAGATTTTCCGGCAAATTTTGCCAACCCGATCTTGGCGGGCAAGAAGGTGGAGTTCAAAATCAATGTCAAGGATGTTAAGGAGCGGGTACTGCCTGTTCTTGATGATGAATTTGCCAAGGAAGTAGGTGAAGAATTTGCCAGCCTGGAGGCGCTTAAGGCCCATATCCGTGAAAAGAAATTGCAGGTGAAAAAAGATGCTCAGCGGGGCGATCTTACCGATAAATTGATGCGGGTATTGATCGAAAAGCATGATTTCGAGATCCCGCCTCGCCTGGTGGCCTATGAAATAGAGGCAATGATCAAGGAGCTTGAAAGCAACCTGGAGCGGCAGGGGATGACTCTGGAAGCTGCCGGGTTCAACCGGGATGCCCTGATTGAACAATATAAGCTTGCTGCTCAGTCACGGGTCAAGGGCGATTTTCTTCTGAAAAAGGTCGCGGAAAAGGAAGGGCTTAAGCTGGAGAATGAAGACATCGACAAAGGCTTTAAGCGTATTTCCGAGCAGTACAACATGCCGGTCAACGAAGTGAAAAAATACTTTTCCAGCAGAGATGATCTGCTGCCCTTCATGGCGGAGCTGTTGAACGAGAAAATCTTAAGTTTTCTCCTTGATGCAGCTAAGATGAAGATCGTGCCAGCTGCAGCCCAGGGCGTGAGTGATCCCCAGTAATTTTTGAAGGAGCTAGTTTATGAATCTCGTCCCCATGGTTGTTGAACAGAGTCCTCGCGGAGAGCGGGCCTATGATATCTATTCCCGGCTGTTAAAAGAACGGATTATTTTTTTGGGTTCGGCCATCAATGACGATATAGCCAACATCATTATCGCCCAGATCCTTTTTTTGGAAGCTGATGACCCGGACAAGGATATCACCTTTTATATCAACTCCCCAGGGGGAGTCGTGACGGCTGGTATGGCCATTTATGATACTATGCACTATGTGAAGTGTGACATCGCCACCTTGTGCATGGGGCAGGCGGCCAGCATGGGCGCGGTGCTCCTTGCCGCCGGCACGGAGGGGAAGCGGTATGCGCTGCCGAACTCCCGGATCATGTTGCACCAACCCATGGGTGGTTTTCAGGGGCAGGCCTCCGATATTGATATCCACGCCAAGGAAATTCTGCGGATGCGGCAGTCCTTAAACTCCATTTTGGCGCATCATACCAAACAAAAAATCAAGAAGATTCAAGTTGACACAGACCGAGATTTTTTCATGGGTGCCGACGAAGCCAAGGCTTATGGCGTAATCGACAAGGTGCTTGTGAAGCGGACGAATCCTGAAGAGGAGAAAGGTCATGGCAAAAGATCATAACGGCGAGGTGGAAGTCACCTGTTCCTTTTGTGGCAAAAGTCAGGATGAGGTTAAGAAGCTGATCGCTGGGCCGACGGTCTATATCTGTAACGAGTGCATAGATCTGTGCAATGAGATCGTCACCGAGGACCGGCAGCAGGCGCTGGAATCGCAACTGGAGGCATCAACCCTTAAGCCCCATGATATCAAGGCGCATCTTGATGAGTATGTGATCGGTCAGGACAAGGCCAAGAAGGTCCTTGCGGTGGCGGTGCACAATCATTACAAGCGCATAGAGGCTCAGAGCAGCAACGACGGCAGCGATGTTGAATTGCAGAAAAGCAATATCCTGTTGGTCGGCCCGACCGGTTGTGGCAAGACGCTGCTGGCCCAGACCCTGGCGAAGATCCTCAATGTCCCTTTTGCCATGGCCGATGCCACCACCCTGACCGAAGCGGGTTATGTCGGCGAAGATGTGGAGAATATCTTGGTCAATCTCCTCCAGGCCGCGGATCATGATATCCAGCGAGCCAGTCGCGGCATCATCTATATCGATGAAATTGATAAGATCGCCCGCAAATCGGACAGCGCCTCTATTACCCGTGATGTCTCCGGCGAAGGGGTGCAGCAGGCCCTGCTGAAGATCATCGAAGGGACTGTGGCCAGTGTTCCCCCCAAGGGTGGGCGCAAGCATCCGCAGCAGGAATATATTAAGATTGACACCACCAATATTCTCTTTATCTGCGGCGGGGCCTTTGTTGGGCTTGATGGCGTGATCAAGCAGCGGACCGGCACCAAGTCGATAGGGTTTGGGGCCAAGGTTGTTGGTAAGCCGAAGAAGACGGTGGGGGATATCCTTGCCCAGGTTCAATCGGAAGATCTGTTGCGTTTTGGCCTGATTCCCGAGTTGGTTGGCCGCTTGCCGGTGGTGGCGACCATGGAGGAGTTGGATGAGGAGGATATGATCCGCGTTCTGCGTACGCCAAAGAATGCGCTGACCAAGCAGTATGAGCGTCTTTTTGCTTTTGATAATATCCGTTTGCGTTTCACCGAGGGCGCGCTCAAAGCCATCGCCCAACAGGCTATCAAGAGAAAGTCTGGCGCTCGGGGGTTGAGAACAGTCATGGAGCAGGCGATGCTTGATATCATGTACGAATTGCCTTCCAAGGAAAACGTGCGGGAATGCGTGATCAGCGAGCAGGTGGTGCTGAACGGCGATTATCCGGT
>CALMMG010000142.1 GCA_937868185.1 uncultured Pseudomonadota bacterium | reverse complement strand
TCCGCGCCGTAGCGTTCGAGCTTGTGGGCGCCGACGCCATGGATGCGCAAGAAACCCTCGTTGTCGGTGGGCAGATGGGCCGCCATCTCAGCCAGAGCAACATCGCTGAAAATAACAAAGGGCGGAACCCCAGCCGCATCGGCCAGCCCCTTCCGCACCGCCCGCAGCCGGTCAAACAGTTCCTGATTGTACTCAAGATCCCCGACCTTCCGGTGGGCCGCTTTGGGCAGGGCAACAGCCTTCGCTCTGGGTTTCGCCATGCTGATGGTTTGATCCCCGCGCAACAAGGGCCGGGCTGACTCGCTCAGTTTGAGTACCGAATAATTGGACACGTCCTGCTCAAGATACCCCTGCTGCACCAGATGGCGGAGGATGCTGCCCCAATACTCCTGACTTTTATCCGCACCGATACCGTAGGTGGAAAGCCTATCGTGCCCCAGCTGCAGGAGCCGCTCTTTTTTAGAGCCGCGCAACACCTCAATCACATACCCCACCCCAAAACGCTGCTCCACCCGAAAAACACAGGACAAGGCCTTGCGGGCGTCTTCCGTCACATCGACAAGCTCCGGAGGGTTGAGGCAGATATCGCAATTCCCGCAATCTTGCTCCAAACGGTCGCCGAAATAGCCGAGCAGTACCTGCCGCCTGCAGCTCATGGCCTCGGCAAAGCCCACCATGGTGTTAAGCTTGTGAAGTTCGATCCGTTTCTGTTCCGCATTGTCGCTGTTCTCGATCAGGCTGCGGGCCAGGACGATATCGCCATAGCCAAACAGCAACAAGGCCTCGGCCGCCAAGCCATCGCGGCCGGCACGGCCTGTTTCCTGATAATAGCTTTCGAGATTCTTGGGGATATCGTAATGCACCACATAGCGGATATTGGATTTATCGATGCCCATGCCGAAGGCCACCGTGGCCACGATGATCTGGACATCGTCCCGCAGAAAATCCTCCTGCACCCGTTGCCGCTGCATGGCCGGCAGCCCGGCGTGGTAGGAGGCTGCGGAAAACCCTGCCTCGCGCAACTGCTCCGTCACCTTTTCCACCCGTTTACGGCTCAGGCAGTAAACGATCCCAGCCTCCTCCCGCCGCCCCTTTAAAAAATGGGTGAGCTGGGCAAAGGGCTTGTGTTTTTCCAGCACGGTGTAGCGGATATTGGGCCGGTCAAAGCCCGAGACATAACACTGGGAAGGACTTAGCCCCAAACGCTCAAGGATATCCTTGCGGGTGTGGGGCTCAGCCGTGGCGGTAAGGGCGATGAGGGGAATGTCGGAAAACAACCGACGCAACTGGCCAAGCTTGGAGTATTCGGGGCGGAAATCGTGTCCCCACTGGGAGATGCAGTGCGCTTCGTCGATGGCGAACAAGGCGATGGGAATCTCGCGCAGCCGCTCGACAAACCCCTCGCTCATCAAGCGTTCCGGGGCGACATACAACAGATCTAGCTCCTCCCGATGCAGCTGGGCAAGAACCTGGCGGGCCTCCTCACTTTTCAAGGAAGAGTTGTAAAAAGCCGCCCGCACCCCGCAGGCGACAAGGGCATCCACCTGATCCTTCATCAGGGAAATCAGGGGAGAAACCACGATCCCCACCCCGGCACGGTGCAGGGCCGGGATCTGATAACAGAGCGATTTGCCGCCGCCGGTGGGCATCAGGACAAAGGCGTCTTCGCCCCGGATCAGTCCTTCTATAATTTCCTGCTGCGGCGGACGAAAGGTTGTATAGCCGAATATCTTTTTGAGGCTTTCCAGAGGGTTGCCATGCATGCGATTCAAAAATCCTTTTTTAAGGGTTCACGGACCATTCCTGGCCTCTTCCCTTAGCGGCAGGCAATCAATTGCAGAGCGAGACACACGGATCAGCCGGGAGCCATTGCGGCAACCCGGCCTTTTCCGTTGCATAGGGGGCTCAGAGGAGCCGATAAGGATAGGCGCGTTTGGTCCATTCGCTGTCAGGAAAAGCCGCGCTCAGCTTTTCATAGGCATCTTTCAGCGGCTTGGCATCGTGGGTCCGTTTGTAGCGACAGACGCCAACCAGAAAGATCCCCTCCGGGACGCTGCCGCTTTGACTATACCCATCAACCAGTTGCTCAAGACGGATCAGCGCCTCATCAAAACGATCATTTTCATAATGATATTTTCCCAGCCCCAGCAGGAGCGAGGGAACCAACTCCTCAGGCCCGAGAAACCCCACGGTCCTATGATGTTCCTGACCTTCCGGACTCAAGGTGATCAGGGTGGGCGTCCACTTGACGTTGAACTTCTCCGAATGGGGCTTGCTGTCAGACGGAACGCGGAGCGGAATGAAATTTTCTTCGATGAAACGGACAACCTTGCTTTCGGGATACGTAACTGTATCCATCTGTTGACAGCCAATTCAGTTGGGGTTGAAAAAATC
>CALMMG010000141.1 GCA_937868185.1 uncultured Pseudomonadota bacterium | reverse complement strand
AATACCTACTGATTTTTTGATACCAAAAAGGATTTGGAATAGCAAATAAATTATTGTGGGCTGCTGGCACCCTTTCTCAGCACCAACAGCAGGGTGGTATGTTCTTCCGGAACGAAGGGGGCAAGATCGTAGTCGCCATAGGCTGCTTCCAGGCGAAAGCCCTGGTCGGTAAAAATCTTCAGCCATTGCTCAAACCCGTAACCGAGGATCTGATAGGTGTACTGCCAATCCTCGTTGGGGTGTTCTTTTCGGAAACGCAGATAGTACCGTTCGCTGATGTCCACCAAGCATGACTGTGGCTCCGTGCTTTTCAGGATTTCTTTGATGACCTTTGAACCGTCCGGGCAGTCGAAGATCTGAAACTGGAAGCGTTTTTTGCCTTCCAGGGCTCGGAGGCCTTCATCCGGGAGATAGAGTTGCAGGAGGAGGACCCCGTCTGCGGCAAGAAGGCGGTGGATCTGGCTCAGGCAACTGTGCAGCCCCTCAGGCTTGGTGAGGAGATTTAGGGTGTTGTATGGAGCGATGATCGCAGCAAAGGTGGTGCGGAAGGCCAGGGCGGTCATGTCCATGCAGGCGTAATGCGGGGCGGGTGGTGATGCGGCACGACCTGCGGCGGCAAGCATGGGAAAGGAGAGATCGATGCCGGTTAGCGAATAGCCGTCTGCGGCCAGGGGGCGGCTGATCCTCCCGGAGCCGCAGCCCAGTTCGAGAATGGTACAGGGCGCAGTGGGCAGGTGGCGGCGATAAAAGGGGAGATCTTCGCGAAAATTTCCCAGTTCCAGGTCGTAGAGGGCGGTGTAGCGCGCATGGCCATAGATGCGGTTGGCCCGGATATCTTCTCCCATGTTTTCGGCCTACAGGGCGGCCGAACCCGGGGTGCGCGGAAAGGGAATTACCTCGCGGATGTTGGCCATGCCGGTGACAAACTGGATCAACCGCTCAAAACCCAGGCCGAAACCGGCATGGGGCACTGTGCCATAGCGGCGCAAGTCCAGATACCAGTCATAATCCTCCGGGTTGAACCCCATCTCCTCAAGGCGGGTGAGCAGCCTATCGTAGCGCTCTTCCCGCTGGCTGCCGCCGATGATCTCGCCGATACCCGGCACCAGGATATCCATGGCGGCCACGGTGGTGTTGTCATCATTGACCCGCATGTAAAACGGCTTGATACTCTTGGGATAGTCGCTGACGATCAGCGGCCGTTTGAAGACCTCCTCGCAGAGGTAGCGCTCGTGTTCTGATTGCAGATCCGTGCCCCAGGCCACGGGGAAATTGAATTCCTTGCCGCAACCCTTGAGCCGGTCGATGGCCTCGGTGTAGGTGATTCGGGCGAAATTCTGTTCCAGCACCGCAGCCAGCTTGGTCTTGAGCCCCTTGTCCACGAAATTGTTAAAGAGCTCGATCTCTTCCGGGCAATGCTCCAGCACATACTGCACCAGGTATTTGATGAACGCTTCCGCCATCTCCATGTCTTGGCTAAGATCGCAGAAGGCCATCTCCGGCTCGATCATCCAGAATTCGGCTAGATGTCGGCTGGTGTTGGAATTTTCCGCCCGAAAGGTGGGGCCGAAGGTGTAGACGTTGCCCAGGGCCAGGCAGTAGATCTCCGCTTCGAGCTGACCGCTCACCGTGAGGCTCGCCTGCCGGCCAAAGAAATCCTGGCTGAAATCAGTCCGGTTATCCTTGTGGGGCACGTTGTTCAGGTCCAGGGTGGTGACGGTGAACATCTCCCCGGCCCCCTCGCAGTCGCTGGTGGTGATGATCGGGGTATGGATGTACTGGAAACCCTGCTCCTGAAAAAATCGGTGCACTGCAAAGGAAAGGGCGCTCCGTACCCTGGCCACTGCGCCGAGGCTGTTGGTGCGTGGGCGCAGATGAGCGATTTCCCGCAGGAATTCGAAGGAGTGCCGTTTCTTTTGCAGGGGATAGGTTTCCGGGTCGGCCCAGCCGTACACCTCGACCTCGGCCGCCTGGAGCTCTACGGCTTGGCCCTTGGCCGGCGAGGCGGCAAGCTGGCCGCTGATCCGCACCGAGCAGCCGGTGGTGAGGCGAAGGACATCATCCTCATACCGGGGCAGGCTCTCCTCGGCAATGACCTGGAGGTTGGCCACACAGGAGCCATCGTTGACCTCGAGAAAGGAAAAGCCCTTGCTGTCGCGGCGGGTGCGGATCCAGCCTTTGATTTCCACGGTCTGGCCGAGGGGCGGCGTTTTGAGGAGCTGGGCAATGCGAAAATAGTGGTTCATGGGTGATTGTGTCCGGTGGGTGCATGGAAGAGTTCTTGAGAATTTTTCAAAGTATGAATAAATAATGGTTCTTTGCAATACATTTTTCCAGGTACAAGGAAATATACCGCTTGGGTTTTGAAAGAGAAAGGAGAAGGCGATGAGCGAAAAACTGTACCGTCTGGCGCCGGAACAATGCGCCCTGTTGGTGGTGGATATCCAGGATCGGATGATGCAGGCCATCCCGGCCAGGGACGAGGTGGTGAAAAACGCGACGTTGCTGATGAAGGCGGCTAACATCCTCCAGATCCCAGTGCTTGCCACCACCCAGTATGTGGCGCGGATCGGCGCGCTTCTCCCGGAGATTCAGGGTGAGTTGGGTGGGGTTGTTCCGTTGGATAAGCTGGAATTCGGCTGTTTTGACAATGGAGCCATTGCCGAGGCGACGAAAAAATTGCCGAGAGCGATCAATACCATCGTGGTCTGTGGAGTGGAAACCCATATCTGCATCTACCAGACGGTGTTGGGCGGCCTTCTGCAGGGCTACCGGATGTGGGTGCCAGCCGATGGTGTGGCCTCAAGGGCGGAGAAGAACTACCAGACCGGGCTTGCCCGGATCAGCGAGGTTGGCGGCATCGTCGCCAATACGGAGATGATCATCTATGAGTGGCTGCAAAAGGCAGGGACTCCGGCGTTCAAGGCCATCCTCCCCTTTATCAAATGAGGTTGCATCTTTTTTGGCAAAACATGTAGAACAGTAAAAATGGTCTTGGCTGATCGGGAATCAAAGAGCAAGGAAAGCGCACACCATGATTGAGCAAGAGGATGCGGTTGCTGAGCGGCGTCACGAGGAAAGGGTGGGCAAAAACCTGCTTGTCCGTTTTACCAGGCTTGAAGATCTCCTGGCCGATATCCCATACCGGGATGGGCAATTACTGGATATCAGCGGGGGCGGCCTCTGTTTTTTGGCGGAGGAAGCTCTGCCCCTAGGCAGCCAGCTGGTGCTGGTTCTCGAGTTTCCCGGCTGGCAGGCGGTAGCAGAGGGAAAATGGATCGCCACCAAGGTGGAAGAGGATGTCGGGGTGTTGCGGGCGGTTGGCACGGTCTCCTGGGTGGCGATTAGCCGGACCAAGCCGGACCGGTATGAAACGGGGGTCTATTTTTCCGGGAGGGTTACGGCCTGAGTGGGTTATTTTATAACTCGTAAAATATTTAAGAAAATTGGTGAGTTGCCGAAGGGAAAAGAGTACGCCTCTTATGGGGCAGCCAAGGAGCAGGCAGAGAAACAGCAGCGGGAGGCTGAGCATGTCCACAGCAGGGAAGTCGGAAGTAAATCTTGAGATAAGTGCCGGATTTTTCAGGATATCAACAGATACGGTGGTGTATAACATTACCGTCCTTGGCGGTCAGGAAACCGGGGCCACTCAGGTGGTACGGCATATCCTGGCCGAGGAAAAATCGCCGGTTCCTGTCCTGGCCGCGCCTGCTCCGGAACTGGAACCGGTAGACCTTGGCCGGATGGCAGGTGGTGCCGAAGGAGATGATTACTATAAACAGGTTTCCACCGATATATTTAATGATATCGGCAAGCTGGCAAAGAGCCTCAGCTCGACCATGGGGGAAATCCCCATGGAAGACCGGCGGATGAAACGGGTGGAGCTGGACGAGGCGGGGGAAAAGATCGAGGACGCCAAGAACCAGCTGCAAGACATCGTTTCCATGACGGAAAGAGCCACCATGGAGATCATGGACCAGGTGGAAAAGGTCCAGAATCAGACCGATGGCGTAAAGGAGCTGCTCTTATCCCTCAAAACCCATAACGCCTTTCAAACCGAAGCCATGGCCAACGGAGAGGCGGGCGCACAGTCTGCCGCCGTCACCCTGCAAAACCTGCAGGAGAAGATCGGCCAGGCCAATGCACTGATTGTTGCCCTGCAGGAAAGTGCGGGCGCGGGAGGCGAGGAGGCTGGCGCTGGGGTGGTCTTTGATCTGGCCGAAGCTGTGCCGGAAATGGTCAAACGAACCCGGTATCTTTTTGCGCTGGATACGATTTTTCAGACCATGTACGAGCTGTGTACCAATGAGGCGGTGAAAACGCATATCACCGGGGCCCGCAAAAACGCCGAGGAGATTTTTGATCGCAATGGTTTTGTCGAGGCCATGGGAGAGAAGATCCGAGATCTCGCCCCGGACAGCGATAATTTTTTCACCGTTCCCCTCAGCGATGTCCTCTCCGCCCTACTGACGGCCTGTTCCGATACGAAGACCCAGAATCTTCTGAAAAAAATGAACCTCAATCAGGCCGAGATCTTCCTGGATCAGAGCCTGCCCCTGGAGGTGCCGCCCACCGAGGAGATTGAGGAGGCGGCTGTCCCTGCCTCTGCCGAAACATCCCAGCTGGAGGCGGGTCAGTCTGCCCCTGTTGCTTCGCAAGTGGCAGACCCAAGAGTTGCTGAACTCGGGTCCATGCTGGCGGAAAGTCTTGCCCTGGCCGGGGAGTTGACCGAGAATCTAGCGCAGATGCAGTCGGGGCAGATTCCCGGCATGAGCAAGATGACCATCGAAGATCAGAATGATATCTTCAAAAAGATTGAAGACGCCTTCCAGGTGGCCTCCTCCATCACCGACGATATTTCGCGGATTACAGAAGCCTTGAGTTTTCAGGATCTTTCCGGTCAGCAGATCCTGAAGATCATCAAACTGCTCACCGATTTCCAGGTGCAGCTCCTGGCCATTGTGGTTTCCTTCGGCTCCCAGTTGAAAATGAAGGAGAAGAATGCCGGGATTACCGTGGAGGAGAGCAAGCGGATCGCGCAGGAGGATGTGGACAAATATCTTAATTCCATGACCACTGGGCAGGTCGGCGGGGAGGGTTCTCTGGATCAGGATGCGGTGAACGACCTCCTGCAGGGCTTGGGTTTTTAGCAGCTGTTACGGTTTTTGTGTTGTGGTGCATGAGGTTAGTGCAGAGCGGAGAAAAAAAAGATGGAGAAAAGGCTGGCCTTGCGGGGGCGGCCTTTTTTATTTTAGGGAAAGGACAGAACTGGCAATAAAGGCGGTGACTGCTTGGGCTACCTCCTCTTCTCGCTTTAGGAAGAAATGATCCGTCTCTTCAAGGACGAAGCGCTGCAAGGTGGGTAGCAGAGCCAGATCGGCCCGATCTTTGAGAAGGAGATCCTCTGCTGCAGTGATCAGCAGGCCGGGGAGAGAAAGGGCGGAAAGATGGGTAAAGTCCCGCTCTTCAAGGGGTGGGGCAATGGCGGTGTAGCTCAGGATCCCTTCTTCCCCTTCAGCGAGAAGATTGAGGGCGATGAAGGCCCCGAAGGAGTAGCCGACCAGATGAATCTGCTGGAAATAGCGGCGGCAAAAGCTCATAACCGCCCGGCTGTCGTTGATCACCGAGGCAAAAGAGCCTTCCTGGTCGAGACGGTGCCAGTATTCAAAGAGCGGCAGGTCCGGCTCCGGTTTGAAACTCTTGCCCACCCCCCGATAGTTGAAAAGCAGAACCGGCAGGCCAAGTGCGGCGCAGTGAGCAGCCACGGCCTGGACTACGTTGTTCTCCATGTTGCCGGCCAACAGGGGGTGGGGCGGACAGAGCAGCACCCCCTGTTGGCTGGGTGCGCCATCGCTATACCAGAGATTCCCTTCAAGTACGCCTTCCGGCCCTGGGATGGAAACCGCCAGGCGATGAAAATCCGCAACCATCAGTAAACCCCCTCGCTTTTGCCAGTGATCATCGGGAGGATCGGCGCCACTGCCGTGATGGCGCGGTTGTTGCCTTCGTCTGTCGACAAGGCGTAGCAGGCCGTGTCCCGTTCCACCATATTGAGGAGGAGAAAGGAGGCGTCCAGCCGATGGGCCACCACCCGCCCGCGTTGGCCTGGGTTCAGGGTGACGGTAAGGTCGGGGGCTTGCTCTGGAGCCTTGGCTTGCCAGGAGACCAGCTGGAGCCACAGGGCCGGATCATCGACCACATAGGTGGGGGATTCGCCGGGCAGGGGGGGAGCATGCTCGAACAGCACCCCCAGCAGGGAATTGCCGTAGCCCGGCAGCACCACAGCTTGCGGGAAAAGCCGATGGCGGATGGTTTCGGAATCGGCAGCGGTCAGGGCCATGCCGCCCAGGTGGATGCCGCGGATGCACTGACGTTCCTCGGCGGTCATTCTGTCGGCCAGAGCCAGGAGCAGCGGCGGAGTGATGAACAGCACCTCGATGTTCTGGGTGCGGAGTACGTTCAGGGCCTGGTCCAGCACATGGTCGAGGTAGAGGGTAAACCCCAGCGAGCCTGCACCCTGCCGTTTGATCCAGCGGACATCGCAGTCCACGGAAAAAGGTTCCAGGCTACCGAGGCTCCGGGCCATGGCCCTGGCGCTCTGGCCGATGACATGGGGGCCGGAGGGCCCGACAAAGAGCCAGTTGCCGCTCCTTGGAAAATCACGGAGATCCGCAGCCCGCTTCCAGGAATCGACAAAGGCGGCACTGAATTCGCTGGGGCGGTAAACCCTCCGGATCGGCGCGCCGGTGGTGCCGCCGGTCTCGGCCAGGATCATGGATGGTAATTCGTGATGGAAGCGTTTGGGGATAAAATCCAGCAGAGGTCGGGTCCGCAACGCCTCGGGATCCATGGGCCCGAGGAGATGAAAGGCTTCGCAAGAGGTGATCTCCTTTTTTGCATCAAGGCCGAGCTGTTTTTCCCGCTCAAGCCAATACGCCGAGCCTGCGTGCGGGTCGAAATGGGTGGCGATAATCTCCTCGATAAGGGAGGCGGCGATGGTCATGGGTTTTTCCCTTTGGCGGTCCCGAAGGTGAGGAGCAGGGCCGGAAGAAGTAGGAGGTCGCAGATGATGCCAAAGATGAGAGACAGGCTGATCAGGAGGCCGAAATCCCTGAGCGGCATGAAGGGCGAGACAAGAAAGCCCAGGAACCCGGTGGCGGTGACGATGGAGCTGGTGAACATGGCATAAGCGGTATGGGAGATGGTGCGGTGCAGTCGGGTGTGCGAATCAGCGACCGTGGCCATCTCCTGCCAGGTATGCATGAAATGGATGGTGTCGTCCACCACCACCCCGAAAACGATGCTGGCCACGGTGACCGAGGCCACGCTGAGCGGAATGCCGAATAAGCCCATGGTGCCCAAGAGATAGAGGACCGGCACGAAGTTGGGGATGATGGCCAGCATTGCCAGCCGCAGGGAGCGCAGGGCCAGTCCCATGACCAGGGAGACGGAGAGAAAGGCGAGGCCGAAGGTTTGGACCAGGGTGGTGAACATCTCCCGTTGGCCTCTGGTGTAAAGCGGCACCGTGCCGGTGACATAGGGGGTCGGCTTGGCTCCGAGCAGGGTTTGCAGCTCCGATTCAATGGTGTCCACCAGCCGCATGGTTTTTTCCGAGGCGAGGGTGCGGGTGAGGATGGTGAGGCGGATAGGTGTTTGCAACCCAAGGCTGGGCAGGAGCGGGGTGTCGAGGCTGGCCCCGGTTGCGGTGGCCATGGGCATGGCCACCTTGCCACTCTCGTCATAAAAGGAAAAGAAATGGGTGATCTCCGGATGGCGCTCGGCCAGGGTCAGCATACCCTGTTGGATGGCGCGGCTTTGGACGGGGCTGTCGTCCAGGTCGATCTCCAGCGGGGTAAGTCCCACGCCGGCCTGTTCGATGGCCCGGTAATCCAGGCTGATGGCGGCCTCCGGTTTGAAAAAGGCCAGGATGAACGAGCCCTTTTCCAGGTGCACCATACCCCAGAGTGAGAGGGCAACCAGCCCGGCAACTCCAAAAAGAATTCGGTTTTTATGGCCGATGATGATCTGGCCCAGAAGGTTTTTTTGTTTTTCTGGTTGAAGAACAGATGTTGCCGCAGAATTATTGGAAAAGAGGGGGAGCAGCAGCAGGGTGGTGATCAGGGAAAGCACGGAGCCGACTGCTCCCCAGAGGCCCAGCTTCTGCACCGGGGTGTAGGCGCTGACCAGTAGGGAGAGAAAGCCCAGCATGGTGGTGAGGGCGCAGAGCAGGCAGGGGGGCGCGACTTGGGCATAGATGGCAAACGGTTCCGGCTGGGCAGTTTTTTTCAGCAGATGGATGGCATGGGTGATGCCGAGAATCATGGTCAAGGGCGGCAGGGCCAGGAGAATAACGTTGAGCGGTTCGTGGGCCAGGGCAAGAAGGCCGGTGAGGTGCAGGGCGGGCAGCAGACCGCAGACCAGAGCCAGAGCGGTCTGGCGCAGGCTGCGGAGAAAGAACAGCACCCCAAGGGCAAGGATCACGATGACCAGTGGAAAAAGGGTTTGGGTGGAGCTGGCGGAAAGGGAGTCCAGGGTATCGGTCAGATACCAGACCCCGCCCAGATGCGCGGGCTGCCCAGGCAGTTGCTTGGCGGTGAGCTGTTTGACCTCGCGGATGAGTCCGGCCAGCTGGGGCGGAGTGCTCTCCGCCTTGGGAAACAGGAGGAGGAGGTATCCCTGGGCCGGGAGGCCAAGGTGGAACAGGGTTGTGCGTTCGACCTCCTTGATCTTTCTGGCGGCGGCATTCATCTCCCGTGCGGCTTCCGGCCCGGCGTCGGGCAGATAGGCGACCAGCGGGTCAACCAGATGGTGCTTGTGGGCAAACTCCTGAAAGTGCAGCCAGTGCGGGTCGTTTTCCGTCTGCCAGACCCCGATGGAGTTGTCCACCGTGGAGCGGCCCGCAGCCAGACCGAGCAGCAGAGTCACACCGGCCAGCAGCAGGAGGACCGCAGTGCGGTTGCGGTGCAACCGTTGGCCCAGGGCAAGAAAGAACCGCTCCATCCCGTACCTCCTATCTTCCGCCGGTGAGTTTGGCCACCCAGGGGGCCACGAACTTGAGTCCGGCAAAGCTCATGGCGTGGTTGACCCGTTTTTTCACCAGCTCCTTTGGCCCATCCTTGAGTACCGCTTCCAGGGAGGTAACAAAGTAATCAAGGTCCGCCTCTGCGATGACCAGGGGCGGGTAGATCCGCAGCACGGCCCGGTTGTTGAGCATCAGGGTGCCCAGGATCCCGTGTTTGTGCAGCAGGGCCGAGGCGACCATGCCGGGCAGGTGTTCGCGCAGCACGTTCTTGAGGCCGGGGATGGCCAAGGGCAGGTAGCTCACCTCGTCGATGATCGCTTCATGAAACTCGATGCCCAGCATCAGCCCGCGTCCCCGCACCTCGGCGATCCACTGGGGGTATTTCTTTTTCAGGGCCATGAGCTGGGCCTTGAAGCGTTCGCCCAACCGGGCGGCGCGCTGGGCCAAGCCTTCTTCCTGATAGACCTCCAATGCGGCCAGGGCGGCGGCGCAGGCCAGGGTGCGGCCGCCGAAGGTGGTGGTCTGCACCAGGCAGTCATGCGGGTTGTCGTAGGCTTTTTGGTATACCGGGGTGCGGGAGATGGTGGCGCCGATGGAGGCCAGTCCTCCGCCCAGGGATTTGGCCAGGCACAGGATGTCCGGCACCACCTGTTCCGACTCGCAGGCGAAAAAGGTGCCGGTACGGCAAAGACCGGTTTGAATCTCGTCAAGGATCAGCAACACCCCGTAGCGCTCGGTGATCTCCCGGACCCGCCGCAGATAGCCAACCGGCGGCACGATCACCCCGGCCTCGCCCTGGATCGGTTCGAGGATCACTGCGGCGATGGCGCCTTCGCCTTCCTGGGGCGCGGTTTTCAGCAGGGTTTCGATGGCCCCGGCATCGCCGTAGGGTACGGCGTAGTTGGGCAGCAGGGGGAAATACCGGCGCAACCGCTCGTTGCCGGTGACCGACAGCGCCCCCAGGGTCTTGCCGTGCAAGGATTCCTTGGCGTAGATAAAGCGCGGTCGCTTGCCCTGAAAATAGCGGCTGGCCAGCTTGAGCGCCGCTTCCACCGCCTCGGTGCCGGAGTTGCAGAGATAGACCTGGTCGAGATCGCCGGGGCAGAGCAGGCTTAAGTTATGGGCCAGCACCGCCACATGGCGGGAGAGGAGTTCTTTGGAAAGATCGACCTTTTTATCGGTCAGCACCTCAATCATGGTCTGTCGGACTTTGGGATGGTTATGGCCCAAGTTCAAGGCGCCGTAAGAGGAAACAAAATCGAGAATCTTTTTGCCCTGTGCGTCGATGATCACCGCGCCCTCGGCCTCCTGGGGGTCGAGGGTTGTGTATTCCCCCATCTCCAGCAGGGTGACGAGACCCGGGTTCACATGTTTGCGGAAGAGGGCGACTGCCTCACCATACGGGCGTTTGCCCACCTCGCTCAAGGGAATCCAATTCGGGTGCATGCTCAACCCTCCGGTTCTATTACTTTGGGATAGGGGTAGCGCTGGAAGAATTCCTCCAGAGCCGTGGCGGTGCGCAGGGCTTCATAAAAGTTGCCCGAGATCTTGGTTCTGCCGGTGAAAAAGCTTTTTTGGGGCGAGAGGGTATTCCCGGCCACGGCGAGAAAGGTTTCGCTGTTGGTGCGAAAGCTGAAGGCGCCGCTTTGCGACCCTTCCGTAACGCCGATGAGGATGCCTTTTTCAATGGTCAGCGACCAGCAACCCTGGTCGCTGATTTCGATCCAAAAGGCGGCTGACAGGCTTATGAGATTTTTGATCAGAGGCTGGCCCAGGAAGTCTGGCAGGTAGTGGTTGAAATAATGTTGGATCGCCGCTTCACTTTTCATGGTGCCTTCCGTTGGCTCCGGGCGGCCAGAAAGGCCTGGAAGGCCCGGGTCAGTTCTGCTCGGGTCGGCGTGGGCAGCATTTTAGCCCCGGCGAGGGAGTTGAGGTTCCTCCGGGTGAAGCGGACGCTGAGATCGAGATAAGCGGCATAGGGGGTAGTTTTTCTCGCCAGCAGGGCTTCCAGGGGGTTGGCGGGTTGGTGGCTGAACTCCTCATCTCCGGCGAAGCGGGCTGCGGGCTGGCCAAAGGCCTCGTTAAAGGCGTCTTCGAGAAGCTCATTGCTTACCGGTTGCGGGGCCACAAGTTGGAATACCTGTCCTCCGCTTTCCGGTTGTGCGGCGAGGCGAACCAAGGCATCTGCCACTGCATCGTCAAAGATCAGGGGCAGATGCGCTTGGCGGTTGCCCTGCACCCGCAGGACCGGCAGCGTGGTGTTGCCCTTTGCCTCGGCCGAATCCCGTAGACGGGCTACGGCGTCGAGGAAAAGAAAGGGGCCAAAGGTCTTGCCCGAACCGGCGGAAGGGTTGCGCTCCACCACGATGCCGGGTCGATGGATGGTGATGGGTACAGAGGAGGGTGCGGCCATTGCCCCATGCAGAAACGATTCGCCCAGGAACTTGCTTTCTTCGTAGCCATTGCGGAAGTGCTGGCCAAGATCGAGATCGATTTCCCGAAACTCGTTGGACCAGTCGCCGCAGACAAAGGCGGTGCTCACATGATGCAAGGGGGCCTTGGCCTCTTGCGCCAGGGCCAGCGCATGCTCCACTCCGGCCAGGTTCACCGGCAGATAACTGGCAGCGGTGGCATCCTTGAAGTCGGTGCGGGCGGCGAGATGGAAGACCAGCTGTGTCTTGGCGCAGATCTCCGCGTATGTCACGGGATCAAGGCCAAGGCGGGGCAGGCTGACATCGGCCCAATGCCAGAAAAGAAGCGGGTGGGAAGCAGGGTCAGGCCCGGTCAATATCGGAGGTTTGCGGCACAGAGCGATGACCGGGCAACCTTGCGCCAGATATTTGCTCAGGAGCGCCCGGCCGACCAGGCCGCTGGCTCCGGTGATGACAATGTGTTCTTTCATGGGGCCAACGTCTGGCTGTCTGCCTGTTCCTGCCATTGCTCCCGCAGGGCGGCGTCTTCTTCGGGGGTGGGCAAATGGTTTGCCAGTTCGTTGAGATTGCGGCGCATATTCTCGATGTAGCTGTTGAGTAGGTCCGGAGAATTTATCGACAAAACCCGGTTGGCCCAGGCGGTGCAATGTTCGCACCCCTTGCAGCCCAGACGGCATTCCGGCAGTTTCTCGTAGAAGAAATCAAGGAAACCGGTGAGCGCCTCATTGGGCAGGTGGATTTCCAAGGGGGGCAGCAGAGTGCCGTCTTCGTTCTTGCGAAAGTTCTGCCAGTGCGGCCAGCCCAGGAGGTCCAAGAGATCGCCTTCGAATCGGCCTGAGAGATAGGCGCGGGTCAGGGCCAGAATCTGTGTTTCCGGCATGCCCCGGCCAGCAAGCTTGAAAAAGTGGATGCCCGCCTTTGCCCAGAGAGGGAGATCCTCTGGTCGGATCCACGGGCTTTTCAAGAACTCGCCGGGGTTGGCAAGTTTTTTCAAAAAGCACCAGTTCAGATACCAGCCGTTGTACGGAAAGCCCACCATGCCGCTGCCGGCCTGCTTTTGTGAGCCATGACCCGCCACACAGTAATGGTTGTACTTGTAGTGACACTGGGAGATGCAGACCGGATTGGCGATCACCTCAAGGGGCACCGGGCTTTCCAGCGAGGCGCGTTTCAGGAAGCGGAAGTCGCGGTTGGCCTCCACATCAAGGACGATGCGGTTGGCCCCGGCTTCAAGCCATTGGTCGATGCCGCGCATGGCCCCGACATAGCCGATGGTTGAGGTCACCACCTCCAGGGCGGGATAGCGGCTGGCAATGATCCGGGCCAGATAGGGTACGGCTACGGTCACCGAACGCACCCCGCAATCGACCAGCAGGGCAAGAAGTTCTTCGAGTTCGGCGCGGCCTTGGCTGGTGTATTCGTAGTTGGCGTAGCTGGGCGCGTTGAGCAGGTAGTTGAAACTAATCCCGCTGTCGGCAAGCATCCGGATATGGTGGCGGAACTGGGCTTGGGTTGGGGAGGGCAGATATTTGGCCGGGCGGGCAGAGTTGAAGGGGGCGCTTTGCAGGGAGCCGTAAACTTCATGCACCTTGTGGCCGGCTGCGGCATATTCCTGGTTGAGTTGGGCCAGGTTTTCGGCGCAGGAGGGGGTGAAGGTGGTGGGAACGGTAAGATTCAGCATGGATGGGTAGGCCTTGGACGAGGGTGTCAGGGGAGCTGGGGCCGCACAGTGGCAACGGCGGAACGCGCATAGTAGGGAGTCGGGAAGGCAATGTCAAGACGGATTTACGGCGCACCAGACAAAGGTATTTCACGGGTGGCAAGCGTTAGTCCGGCTTGGTTTTCCCTGGGGGCAAGCCGGAGTTCCACGGCGCAGAGGCGTGCGGTGGTGGTCTGCGCGTCGGGCGTCGGGGCAAGACGGATGAAGATCTGGCGTTGTTCCCCCGGCTTGAGGGGTGGCAGGTTTTCTCCGACCAGGGGAGCCAGATTTTCAGCGATCAGGATATGGTCTTGGCTGTAGAGGCGCACGGTCAAATGCACCGGGCGGGAGCGGAAAGAGCCGGTGGGCAGGGTGTGGGGCAGGGTGTTGGTGATGGACAGTTGCAGGATGTTCAGCGGGGCGGGCTGCCAGCGTTGCAGTTCTATGCGCACCGCGCCGGGGAGGTCGGCAAGATGGCTGAGACCAAAGGTGTGCCGACGGGTGGAGCGGCTGTCTTCAAAGGAAACCAGTGTCTTGGAAAAAAGGTTGCTGCCCTTGGTGGCGGTGCGAACAACTTGGGGCATGTGGCATTCCTGGCAGGTTGGTGTGGCTGGCAGGGCACTGTGGCTTGTCTGCCAATCGGCAAAGGTTTCCGTGTGGCAGGTGCCGCAGAGGGCGCTGTTGCGGAAAAATTCAGGCTGGACCACGATTGGATGGGGAGCAAACAGGGCTGATTCCGGTTCCGGGCCGGTCATTGTGCCCTGGCTTAGATGGCAGGCGGCGCAGGAAACCCCGTCTTCGCGATGATAGCGGCGGGGAAGCGGGGTTTCGCCGCTGGTGCGGACCGTGTCCGGCACATGGCAGCCGAGGCAGGAGTCGTCAGCCCCTTCGGTCAGGGCAGCCTGGAACTTGGGGTTTAAAAAGGCCTGGGCATGGGCTGAAGCCTGCCATTCGCCGAATTGTTCGAGGTGGCATTGGCCGCAGTCCGCAGCCTGAGGGCCGTGCGGTTCCCCGAGGGTATTGTTGACCTCGGTCAGATGGGCGAAAGGTGAGCAGGCGGCAAGACAAAACAAGGCTGCAAGGCAAAGGGCGGCGGGGAGGGGGTATTTTCCAAACATGGCAAGAGGGTCCATTATTTGATGGTGCAAAAAATATGCGTGAAGACAGTATATCAGATGCGCCCGACGCCGACAGCAGGTTTGTTTGCAAAGGCGAGCAGTGATGGGGCTGTTATCGCTCTCCAGTATGGGTGATCAGTGTCTTGTCGCGTATCAAAGTTTCATGGTGCTTTTGTTGTCCTTTGACTTTATTTGTCATGGATGTGCTATAAATAATTAAGGATTGCATCTTCTTCTTTTTCACCAAAAGTCTTATTCCCCGGAGATTCTTGATGACTAAAAGTGGGACAGAATCGACGCCTCCGGGAGATTTCAAAGTAGTATTTCGGCGCACGCTCCTCCTGAAATCCTCCTTTGGGCTTTTAGCCGTCAGCATCCTTCTTGTTCTTGCCTGCATTCTCCCCCTCACTCAACGGCTCAAAAACGAACAGGAAAGACATCTCTTCTCCGCAATCAAATCGCGCAGCTCCACGGTGGAAATTTTTCTGGATAAGGCCATCGAAACCGCTAAACAGGTCACCAGCCGTACCCAGATCCGGGAGATGCTTGCAAAGTATAATCGTGCAGAAATCAATCTTGCTGAACTGGCTGATTTTACCCGGCCCAAGTTGGGTGACGCCATCAACCTTTCGGGGAATGGGGTCGGAGTCAGTCGTTTTGATGCCCATAATAATCTCACCGTTTCCGCAGGCGTTCCCATTCCTTCGCAGCACTGGATCTTTCCAGCCGACCGGGAAGATTTCCTCGTTAAGGGGCCGGAAAAAATCAACGGCAAGCTCTATCTCCTTGTCAGCGCCCCCATCCTGACCAAGGACCATCAGCGTGTCGGCACCGACATCCTCCTCTTCACCACCGAAAAAATTCAGGAGATCACCCAAGACACCTCTGGCTTCGGAAAAACAGGAGAAATGATTCTGGGCCGCCTTACGCAAAAAGGGGCGCAGAGCTTTTACACCCTAAGAGAAACCAACCATTCCAAAGAGGAGGACGAGTTATTCCGCCACCAGGAACTCGATCAAGCCTTTGCCACTGTTGCCAAAGCCGAGAACACTGCATTGCCCTGCGTACTTCGTGAAGGTCACGCTCTGAAGGTTGGAGACCGAATAAGGTACACTGACTGGATAATTATTTGCTCCATAGATAAGGACGAACTGTATGCGCCCATCAATACCCTGATTGGCTATCTTGTCATTTTTGTTACGCTTCTGCTGGTTTGCGGCCTATATGGCATGAAGCGCATGCTCCTGCCGTTGGCCGATAAAGCCATAGTCCATACCGAAAAACTGCAACTGGAGATTCTGGAAAAGCAAGAGGCTATGAAACAGCGCGAGCAGGCGATAGCCGACTTGCGCGCGAGTGAGGAACGCTATTCGCTTCTGGTGAACAGCATACCTGAGGTTTTCTGGATGGTTTCCGCTGATTACCAGCAGGTTCTCTACATCAGCCCGGCCTACGAGCAGATCTGGGGCCGTAGCTGTGAAAGTCTGCTGGCCGAGCCCAGGGATTGGCTGACATCGGTGGTGGAGGAAGATCAGCCCGGTGTTTCCGCGGTGATTGACGGCATTGACACAAACACCGGTGGGCAGATTGATTTCCCAGATTACCGGATTCTGCGGCCGGACGGTACCCTGCGCTGGATCAATACCAAGGCCGTGCCGATCAGAGACGAAACGGGCAAGGTGTGGAGCGTTGCCGGCCTCTGTGAGGACATCACCGAGCGCAAACTGGCAGAAGAGGAAAAACTTAAACTCGAATTCCAGCTACGCCAGGCCCAGAAGATGGAGGCCATCGGCACTTTGGCTGGCGGCATAGCCCATGATTTCAACAACATCCTCTCCATCATCTTTGGCTATAACGAATTGGCCATGGAGGAAAAGGATTCGGAAAAGCGGCGGCACCATCTTGAAGAACTCAAAAAAGGAGCAGAGAGGGCCAAAGAACTTGTTGCACAGATCCTGGCCTTCAGCCGCAGCAAGGCAGAACAGCAAAAGCAGCCCTTGCAGGTATCACTGATCATCAAGGAAGTCCTCAAGATGCTGCGCGCCACCATTCCGACCACTATAGAGATCCGGCAAGATATTGTCTCCACCGGCATGGTTTTGGCCGATCCCACCCAGATTCATCAGGTCATTATGAATCTCTGCACCAATTCCTACCACGCCATGCGAGAAACAGGCGGGACCCTTGCCGTTTCTCTCAATGACTTGGAAATAGGGGCGGAAGATTATGGCTATGCCAATCTCACTCCGGGGAAATATCTCAAGCTTGAGGTGAGCGACACAGGTTGCGGCATTGATCCGAAAATACAGGATAAGATATTTGAACCCTACTTCACGACCAAGAAGCCGGGGGAAGGAACGGGGCTGGGGCTTGCCGTGGTGCATGGCATTGTAAAAAGTCACCATGGTCACATTACCGTGTACAGCGAGCAAGGGAAAGGCACGAGCTTTCATGTTTATCTGCCGCTGACCGAACAGGAAGCCGCTGTATTACCAAACAAAACAGAGCCAAAAGAGCTTCGGGGAAAAGGGGAACGAATTCTCTTTGTTGATGACGAAGAGCAAATTCGGGCGGTCGTTGACGCAATTTTATTAAAGAACGGCTATCAGGTGACAACCTTTGCTGATGGGATGCAGGCCTTGGCGCAATTTCAGAAAAACCCGGAGCAATTTGATCTGGTGATTACCGATATGACCATGCCTTCCATGACCGGGGCCGAATTGGCGCAGAAAATCCTGGTGTTAAGCCCTCGTACCCCTGTCATTCTCTGCACTGGCCAGAGTGAACTCATCAACAGAAAAAGAGCCATGGCAATGGGGATTTGTGATTATCTGAATAAGCCGATTTTGCAGGAAACGCTTCTTGTTGCGACAAGGAAAGCTCTCGGGGGAAAATAGAGGGTTGCTCTCCATGCCGAGATATCTTTTTGGTTCTTCGTGGAAGTTGCAGCGCTGCTAAGGCCGTTGTTGGGTCTTTCAAGGTGGACCGAGGAGTTCGAGAGCGTGCTCTTGGGTTATCGGATTCTCGAAGAGAATCTGGCAGGAGGTCAAAGGAGGAGGCCATGAGAACTGTGTTTGCGATTGCCCTGTTGCTGGTAACGACCGGGACTGCTTGGGGTTTTGATGCCGATTCGAGCTGCGTTGTCTGTCACGGCAACCAGGGGAAGATGAGAGAGCTGGGGGCGGAGGCGATGTACCTTGACCCGTCCCTGGTGGACCAGGAGGTGAACATGCAGGGCAAGCCCACCTGCGTGGATTGCCATCTGGGCGATCCTAAGGCCCTTGACAAGGAGGCGGCCCACCAGGGGGTGCTCCGTCCTTTCCTGGTCGGGGCAGGCAAGAAACTGAAGGGCGAAGCGCTCTCCCGTGAAGCGGCAGGCGCTCTGCAACCCTTGAAGCCCAAGGGGGAGGGCATGAACAGCATGCTCCCCAATGGGGATCCCCAGAAGCTGGAACAGGCAGGGGTCAAAAAGATCGTCGGCATAGAGTGGCACGACCGTGACCGGGAAACCATGGCCTATGCCCCGCAGGTAGCGGAGAAAACCTGCGGCCGCTGTCATGCCAAGGAGGTCAAGGATTACAACCGCTCGGCCAAGGGGTTGTTGAAGCACCAGCGGGCCTACCGCGACTGGAGCGAAAAGCTTCCCGGGCCGCAGAACTGCGGCATGTGGTTTGGCCAGAACGAAGAGGTCCTCAAGGCCAGAACCTCCGTGCCCTACAGTCCGGCGCAGAATGCGGCTTCCGACCGTTCCTGCAACATGTGCCACGCCTCATGCAACGACTGTCACTTCAAACCGGTGGCCAACAAGGGGGCGCACGCCTTCGGCAAGCCCGATACCCCCAGCTGCTACGGCGGCGGCCGGGCGAGCATCTGCCATGCCGGGCCCATGGACCGCCGGCGCGGCGCCGGTTACGTTCGGGGTGAGTACTCCTTTCCCGCCAATCTTCCGCAGGGCGTCCACGTCAAGGCCGGACTCCAGTGTCTCGATTGCCACAAACCGGCCAATCATCAATTCGGCCATCTCGCCGCCGATGATGCGCGCAAGTCCTGCGCCGACTGCCATGGCGAGATCGTCAAGGCGGTCAACAGCTCGCCCCACGGCAAGGTGGACTGCACCTCCTGCCATATCACCGTCTCCGGCGCCTACCAGTACACCTTCTGGGGCCAGGGGAACGCCTCCGGGGTGGAAACCCCCTACGGCAAGCACAAGGAATACTACGGCACCCGCGACCTGCCGACCATCATCAAAAACGCCTCGGGCCGCTGGATTCCGGTCAAGCCCTACCCCATGGCGGTCATGAACCAGACCAGGGAACTGGGGCCGACCAAGCTGCTCTTCCGCGCTATCCCCAAGCGCAAGATCCCCGGCAACCCGCGGATCGGCGAACCGCTCACCTTCGAGGTGGCGCGCAAGGCCACCGATGTGAACGACGCCTTTATCGTGGTCGGCACCCGCAGCGATCTTCCCTCGGGCAACAAGGCGATCCTCTGGGTGCAGATGGACAAGCTGAGTCACGCCATGGGCAAGCCGCGCAGTTGCGGCAGCTGCCACGACTCCCATGCCCAGGTGGGCAAGTCGGAGTGGAGCTACTTCGAAGACAAGGACGTGACCAAGCCGTTTACGGGGAGCTACACCATCACCGCTGACAAAAACGGCCTCCGCTTCAGCGATCTGGCTTGGGAGGCGCCTGCCCTGGCCGCCAATCGTAAGGTGGAGGATATCGCTCCCTTTGCGGTGCTTCCCAAGGATGCCTGGGATGTCAAGGGGGTCGATCTCTCCATCCCCTTTAACGACAAGAAGACCGCCAAGGCCCGCACGGAGCTGGAGCGTTTTCTGGCTGAGCTGGACAAGCAGCCAGATAATCCGAATGCCGGCAAGATCCGGGTGATTGCCTATCACAACCTGGCCATGGCCCGGAAGATGCTGCAAAAGAAATAACCGCGTCTATCGAAACGGCGCGGAAAAAGCAAGGATGGCCGTCCTTCATGGGCGGCCATCCTTGCTTAACGTGCAGCCGGGCAATTTTCTGTCAGGGCCGTGACGGGATGTCTGTTTCCGGTTGACAGCGCCTGGGCGATTCTCCATGATATTGTTAAGGGTATGGGTTGCACCACGGATTCCCGATGGTTGTGCCGGGAAATTCCTCGTGCAATAGCCCGTAACGAAGTGTTCCCCTTGAGTCCCCGAATCGGGAATGCATACACTGGTAGTGTCCCATGGTCCAGAACAGCAACGAAAAGCAATGGCAGCTCAACACGCGCCGCACCAGCGACGATCTGCTGGAGGTATTGTGTGCTGGCCGCTGGTGTCTGGACCAGGATCTGCCTGCGGCTGTGACGATCCTGGCCGAGCAGGGAGATAGTCTCCGTCGCCTCTCCTTCAACACCGCGCAACTCTCTGCCTGGGACACCGGATTTCTCGCCTTTCTCCGGGGATTGTTCGCCCTCTGCGCTGAGCGCGGGGTCACTATCGACCAGGGGGGCTTGCCTAGAGGGGTTCGTCATCTTCTGGCCATGGCCGCCGCGGTCCCCGAACAGAAGGTGGCCAAGCGGCGTGACGGCAGACAGAACCTGCTTTTCCAGGTGGGCACGGCCACGGTTGAGTTTTTTCGCGGCGCTCCAGCCATGCTCGCTTTTCTCGGCGAGATCACCATGTCCTTTGGTCGGTTGATCCGTGGGCAGGCCCGGTTCCGCCTGAGTGACCTCTGGTGGGAGATCGAAGAGGTCGGGCCCCGGGCCTTGGTCATCGTTTCGGTGATCAGCTTTCTTGTCGGCCTCATCTTAGCCTATTTGGGGGCGGACCAGCTCCGTCTGGTCGGGGCCCAGATTTTCATTGCCGATCTGGTGGCCATCGGCATGGTGCGCGAGGTGGGCGCCCTGATGACCGGGATCATCATCGCCGGGCGCACCGGCGCGGCGTTCGCCGCCCAGTTGGGCACCATGCAGGTCAACGAGGAGATCGACGCCTTCAAGACCCTGGGCATCTCGCCCGTTGATTTTCTGGTTCTACCCCGGATGCTGGCCCTGATGCTGATGGTGCCGCTGCTCACCCTCTACGCCGGCTTTGTCGGCATGCTGGCCGGCTTGCTGGTTTCGACCACCATCTTTGACATCGGCATGTTCGAGTACTACACCGAAACCCTGCGGGCCTTGGAGCTGAAGCATTTTTTGGTGGGGCTTTCCAAGGGCAGCGTTTACGGGGCCATGGTCGCCTATGCCGGCTGTCTGCGCGGGATGCAATGCGGCAGAAGCGCCGAGTCGGTGGGCGAAGCGGCAACCTCAGCGGTGGTGACGGGCATTTTGCTGATTACCATTTCTGCTTCGATCATGACTATCATCTTCTACCGCCTTGGGATTTAAGCTATGAACGGGGCGCCCCACATCGAGATCCGCGATCTGACTATGGCCTACGGTGAATTCGTCATCCAGCGGGATCTTAATTTCGTGGTCAACAAGGGGGATATCTTTGTGATCATGGGCGGCAACGGCTGCGGCAAAACGACCCTGATGCGGGCTCTGATCGGGTTGCAACGCCCGGCCAAGGGGACGGTGTTCTACGGCGGCGAGGATTTCTGGGGCGTGGCACCGGAGCAGCAGGCGCGGCTCAAGCGGCGGTTGGGCATTATGTTTCAAGGCGGCGCCCTGTGGAGTTCGCTGACCCTGGCGGAAAACGTCGCCCTGCCGCTTAAGGAGTACACTGTGCTTTCCCCGCGCCGCATTGGCGAGATCGTTTCTTTTAAGCTGGCCTTGGTGGGGCTGGCCGGGTTTGAGGAGTTTTATCCGGCCGAGCTGAGCGGCGGCATGAAAAAACGGGCGGGTTTGGCCAGGGCCATGGCCCTTGATCCGGATATCCTGGTGATTGATGAGCCCTCTTCCGGGCTTGACCCGCTTACCGCCAGGCGTCTCGACGACCTGATCCTGGAGCTGCGCGACAGCCTGGAGACCACCATTGTGGTGATTACCCATGAGCTGGCCAGCATCCTGGGCATCGGCACCAATTCGGTATATCTGGACACCGAGACCCACACCATGATCGACACCGGCAATCCCAAGAAGGCGGTTGCCTCCGGCGACCCAAGGGTGCGCCATTTTCTCACCAGGGGGGCGGCATGAGCAGGCAGGCAAATCCCACGCTGATCGGGGCCTTTGTTCTGGGTGCCATTATTCTCGGGGCGGTGACCATCCTGTTGCTGGCTGGGGGCCAGTGGTTTCAGGAGCGACGCCAGCATGTCCTCTATTTTGAAGGCGCGGCCCAGGGGTTACAAGTGGGGGCACCGGTGGTTTTCCTCGGGGTTAAGGTGGGCACGGTTAAGCGGATCCAACTCGGGCTTGATGCTGAAAACCATCATTTTGTGGTGCCGGTCACCATCGAGGTCGAACCCAACATGGTCCAGTCCCGCCTTGGCGAACAGGTCGATCTGCGAGACCGCTCCACCATCAAGAAGCTGGTAGAGCGTGGATTGCGCGGCCGACTTAAGATGCAGAGCCTGCTCACCGGTCAGCTCTACGTCGATTTGGATTTTTATTCTGACAAACCGGCCCGCTTCATGGCCAGTGATCCCGCGGTGAGCGAAATCCCCACCATTCCCCCGACCATGGAAGAGCTTGCCTCCAAGCTGGAAAGGTTTCCCATGGATGCCTTCCTCACCGATCTTGCCGCCATCAGTCAGTCACTCAACACGATCCTTTCCTCGGAAGCAGCGAAGATGATCCCGGTGCGGCTGGAAGCGACGCTGGCGCACCTGCAATCCTTAAGCGCCAAACTCGACAGCGATGGCGGCCCAATGCTCACCGAGATGCGGACGGATCTGGTCGAGATGCGCAAGGCGCTTGAGGCGGTCCGGTCCGCGATGGTCAAGGTTGGCGGGGTGGCCGAGGCCGGGACCCCCATGGTTGCCAGCCTGACCAAGACCAGTGAGGAATTGGCGAAAACGGCGCAGGCCTTGCAGGGGTTGGCCGGAGAGGGAGCGCCTACGGCGCAGCATCTTAATACGGCCTTGCAGGAAATCAGCCGTGCGGCCCGTGCCCTGCGGCTTTTGGCGGAAACCTTGGAGCAGCAACCGGAGGCTGTTTTACAGGGGAAACGGTTGGAAGGGGAACGAAGATGAAGAGTATATTTCACGAGCGGATTGCCGGGAGTTTGTTGGCTTTTATGGCTGGCGTCATGCTGCTGACTGGCTGCGCCCGCACGGCGCCGGTCAGCTATTATCAGCTTTCGGCCCTGGAAGCCACCGGAAAGATCTTGTCTCCCGACGAGGCGGCCAAGATGGTGATTGGCATCGGCCCGGTGCGGCTAGCGGAATATCTCGATCGGCCCCAGATCGTTACCCGGCAGTCAGCCAACCGGCTGCAATTGGCTGATAGCCATCGCTGGGCCGAGCCGCTTGGCGAAAACATCCCCCGGGTGGTGGGAGAAAACCTCTCGGTGCTGCTGGGCACCGAGCGCATCCTGCTCTACCCTTGGCCATCTTCGCGGACCGCGGATTACCAGCTCTTGGTTGAGGTGCTCCACTTTGAAAACGAGAGCGACGGGGTAGCCCGGTTGGTGGCCCTCTGGTCGGTCAAGGGCAAGGACGGTGGAATTGTGTTGCCGGAAAGGCGGAGCAGTTATTTGGTTCCTGCATCAAGCCGGGACCAGGAAGGGCGGGTTGGAGCCCTGAATGAAGCACTGGGGCGTTTTTGCCGGGAGATTGCGCAGGAATTTAAGCCACTGCTGCTGAAGCCTTCCTCCTCTAAATTGTAGGAGGCGCTGGCCGGGGGATATGGCGGCGCATTATTTTTTTCCGCAGAAATGACTGACAAGGCGTTTCAGTCTGGTTTGGGCGGCAGTGACCTCGGCAAGGCTGGCAAAGGCCCGGACGGTCTCGGCGTTGCCCGGATCAAAGCCGCCGCGCAGGGGCTGACGGCCCATTAGTCCGGCGACAAAGGCGCGTTCCAGCCGATCGGCGGGTTCATCCGATTGCTCTGTGTCTGCCAGGTTGTGCCACTCAGCTAAGCGCGGCTCCGCCATGGCCTGCCGCAGCTCCTCCTGCAACACCATGGTCGCACCATAGCCGTGCCGGAACAGATCGGTCATGGGCCAGATCTCCAGCAGATCGGCGGACTTGGCTGCTGCGCCGGCCTCGTCGGGCTGGCAGGGTGGTTCCTGTTTGGCAAGCAACGACTCCAGGCCGAGGGAGATAGTATCCCGCACCCGGGTAACAATGGCGGTGATGTGTTCGATATCCTGTGGTTTTTCCCCGTAGGCCATGATCGCGCTGTTTATGGTCCAGACCAGTTCCTGCTCCAGGCGGGAGAGATTTTGTGGCTCAGTAACCAGGGAAAGTGCCCGCTGCAACAGGGTGGTTTCGAGCAAGGGTCCGGCATACACAGAGGGCAACCGGGTGACTGCGCTGTCCAGCGGCTCCTGGGGTCGGGGCATTGGCTGACGGCTGGGCGGGCGGGAGAAGAGCGCGGTTGCCTCGATGGGGGTGGCAAAGCCCAGATCTTCCATGCGACCGCTGCGGAAGCGCAACGCTTCTTCCTCGATCTGGGTGGGCAGATCCACGCGGACCTCGCTCAGCAACCGGTGCGTTGCGGTGGGGTCGTATTGGTACAGGGCATCCAGCAGAGCAAAGGGATGAACCTTTAACGCCAGGTCGGGCATCTTCAGCTCGAGGAGATAGAAGCCGTCCGGGGTCATGGCCCGGGCTGTTGTCTCACGTTCCTCATCCTCTGGCACCACCTGATCCGTATCCGGATCGTACACCGTGACGGTCTGGGTGAGGAAGAGGAGCTGGAGCACATAATCCAGGGAGAGGAAGGTCTGGGCCAGGGTTTCGGCGTCGATGGAGGCAAAGGGCGCCAGCCACTCATCAAGGCTGTCAACGGCGAAATCGTAGCGGTTCCAGCAATCCAGATCGAGACAGGCCTGCAGCTGTTCGTGGCTCAGCTCCCGGAGGATGGGCAGGGCTTGATCCAGTCCCAATTCCCGAACAATGTAATATGCCTCCAGAGGTTCCAGGGCGGCGACCTCCTCGGCCAGATCGGTTGCGGCGAGAAGCCTTTCGCCTCGCCGGGTGAGGGAGCGGGCCAGGTCGGCGCGGAACGGGGTCAGTTCGATGATATTGTTGTCGGTCATTTTCGCGTGTCCGTTGAGGGGAAGCATTAGGCCTTGCCGCAGGGGAAGTATGCGTCGCGAGGCTTGAGTTGAGGAGGGGTATCATACTGCAAGAACGGCCATTCTTGCATTTTTATTTTCAGGGCTAAGGTGTTGGATGCTACCTCAGCCGCGTTAAAAATCAGCACGGCCTAGGGAAAATCTATGAATTTTCCAGCGGTTATTTTAGAATGGTTGCTATCGGAAGACGCTTATCATCCCTAGCTGCTGCCTGGAGGCAAATGAAGAAGGTTCTGCTTGCATCATTAAAGGCCTGGATTGATCACCGCGGCGCCAGTAAGGGTGCGGCTTTGGCTTTTTATGCCCTGTTTTCCATGACCCCCATCCTGATGCTGGCCATCGCGGTGGCTGGGTATTTTTTTGGCGCTGAAGCGGCCCAGGGTGAAATCATCGCTCAGCTTCCGGAAACGGTTGGCCCCAATGGTGCCAAGGCGATCCAAGCCTTACTGGCCGCTGCCCGAGACCCTGCTTCTGGGCGGCTTGCAACTATTGTCGCTACTGTGCTGCTGCTGGTTGCCGCCACCAGCGTCTTTGCCGAGTTGAAAGACAGTCTGGACGAAATCTGGGGTGTGCCGTTATCGCAGCACCCACCTTTGCTCCTCCTGTTGCGGACCAGGGTGCTCGCCTTTGGCTTGGTGTTGGTGCTCGCACTATTGTTGCTTGTCTCCCTCATTTGTGGTGCGGCGTTTGCCTTGCTTGCCAGCTTCGTGGGCGGGATATGGAGCAGCTCCGCCATTTTTTTTTCTCTCTTCGCTTCGTTCCTTTCCTTCGGCATCACCGCCTCTCTGTTTGCGGTGATCTACAAGATGCTGCCGGAATCTCCTCCTTCCTGGCGGGATGTTTGGATTGGCGCGGTGTTTACCGCGGGATTGTTCGCTTTCGGCAAATACGCCGTTGGCCTGTATCTGAGTAAGACCGGAGTGGCCTCCAGCTTTGGTGCGGCCGGATCGTTGATCGCCTTGCTGCTCTGGGTGTATTTTTCGGCGCAGATTTTTTTTCTCGGCGCGGAGTTCACCCGACAGTATGCCTTGTCTTACGGGAGCTTCAAAAATGAGGGTATTAAGGCGAAAAAAGAGTCTGGTGGATGACTGCGGTAACAAAAGATGTGTGGTAAGGGCTGGAGTCGGAGTGCTTATCTTAAACACCCATAAGTCAGTTCCGACCCCATTTATCCCCTTTGTATTTCTCGACTTTTCATGAAAATTTTTGCGAGAAATGCGGGTCAGTCGGAAACGATCTTGAAAGAAAGTTTTACCCGTGCCCGAAAGGTGGACTCTCCGCTTTTTTCGTCAATCTTCATATCCAGGGTAACAACTTCTGCAATCCTCAGGTCGCGCAGAGTCAGGCCTGCGGTCTTGACGGCATTTTTGGTAGCTTCTTCCCAGGAAACCGGGCTTGATCCGACCATCTCGATGATTTTGTAAACACTCTCAGTCATGGTATTCTCCTTGTTTAAGGTTAGGGGGAGCCCTGAATATCCCTGCTTGTGAACGCTACTTATCTGCTGTCGGTAAATTGGCCAGCGAGGCCGAACCATTGCAATATTGTATCGCGTAGGGGTGGAAAACTGAAAGTGAAATCTATAAGAAAGGAAACAAAGGGCATGGACGGCACACGATTCATCGTGGCGGGAAGCTTTATCGACGGCAGCGGTGCCCCCGTCCGCCGGAATGTCTTTCTGAAGGTTACGGGCACTATAATTTCCGCCATCGGTTCCGCTATAGATCTTTCCGGCCATGACGGGGCGGCAATCGATGACTTTTCGCACTGCATCATTTTGCCGCCGTTGGTGGACTGTAGCCTCTCCCTGTCACGATCGCCCTCCGTGGATAGCAGCGTGCGGTTCTCCTCGGCAGAGGGGGCCTTGGCGGAAAAGGCGGCCATGGTGGCGCGACATATCCGCGATTGCCATGCGCACGGAGTGTTGGGCGTGGCCGACAGCGATGGCAGTGACTTGGTGGAACGGTCGCATGAGAGGATGGCAGAGGGGGGCATCATCGAGATTCGTTCCTCTGGCCCTCTCTCCCGGAGCGGTGACAACTGGGCAACCGGTGATTTTCTAAAGGTTGCTTATTCCGGGAATATCGAAGACGAGGAGGGGCCGGACCCTCGG
>CALMMG010000140.1 GCA_937868185.1 uncultured Pseudomonadota bacterium | reverse complement strand
TGGAGCCGACAACCAGGTTGAGACCGTTTTCATCCTGGGCCACCAGGGTGGTGTAGCGGGCGATATCCAGCCGCGCGGCATCCACCCGCGTTTGTGCCTGCCGGAGATCCAGCTCGGAAGAGGCGCCCAGCTTAAAGCGACGCTCAATCAGTTGGTAGGTGGCGTGCTGGGCTTGCAGGGTATCCTGGGCCAGCTTCAGGTGTTCGCGGTCGGCGGCCAGGGTCAGATATTGGGTAGCGACCTCTGCGACCAAGCTGATCTGGACAGTGCGCCGCGCCTGTTCGGTGGCGAGATACTGCTCCAGGGCCTGCTCCTTCAGGCTTCGCACCCGGCCGAACAGGTCAAGTTCGTATGCGCTCACGCCGAGGTCGATGCTGTATTGGTGCATGGTTTCGGTCTGGCCGGTGGACGAGAGGGCCTCCGGGAGCCGCTGCTTGCTGCCGGCAGCGGTGGCGTCAATCTTCGGCAGCAGTTCGGCCCGCTGGATCTGGTACTGGGCCCGTGACCTCTCGATATTGAGGGCGGCGATCCGCAGGTCACGATTATTTTCCAGGGCGAGGACAATCAATTGCTGCAGCTTTTGATCGACAAAGAATTCCCGCCAGGGGATGTCGGCTATTTTCTTGGCGGACGGGTTGCCTGCTCTCTCATGGTAAGCTGGGCCGCTGGGCCAGGCCGGCGAAACAGGCGGTGTCGGCTGGCTGTATTTGGGGGCCATGGTTGTGCAACCGGCCAGGAAGGCGGCAAGGAGAGCGATGGGAATAGTGGTGCGGATCATTTCCGTCTCCCTCCCAAAGATAACACTGGATCGGGGTGATATCGCATCTTTGCAATCCTAATGAAACTGGTAGCCTTTGATAGAGAAGGCTATCTAGTCATTATGTTATCATACCAGATTTTTGTTCCAAAGCGGGGCTGGAGGGAATGTACGGACGCCTTGCAATTATCGGATAAAAGCATCGATTGATACTTGTTGCACATGACGGGATGAGTGTGGGATTCACGGTAAGCAGAAATAGAAGTTGCACTGATGGGGGGAGGAGATATTCATAAAATATGCAATAAAAAAAGGTTACGGAGGTATCCGTAACCTTCTAATTTTTCATGGCTCCCGGGGAGGGATTCGAACCCCCGACAGGGTGATTAACAGTCACCTGCTCTACCGACTGAGCTACCCAGGAATGCTATTCAACTGAACGCGGGCAATATAGCAAGTGCGTATCGGGGCGTCAACATTTTTAGGAGGCGTTGCGAAATAACTATTTCTGTGTCTCTTTTATTACAGCTTCTTGTGCCTTTAGGACTGCGTTTCTGTACACCACTTTAGAGGACAAAATCCATTTGGTCCAAAAACAATTCTCTTGACCGGCCACGGGCAGAGTGCTAATAAAGCAACTTCCCATTATCGTCCGTCGGGGCGTAGCGCAGTCTGGTTAGCGCGCCTGCCTTGGGAGCAGGAGGCCGGAGGTTCGAATCCTCTCGCCCCGACCACTTTTTTTCATTCCCCCCTTCTGTCCTTTACCGCCGTGACGTTTATGCACACGTTTACCGTGACGGCATCAATAAGTTGTTTCAGCGAAGCGGATTATCATTTATATTTGTTGTCCTTGATTTTGGTTTTTCATCCGATAGTGGCGTGAAAAGCCGGGGAATACGGCTATACCACGTCGCAATGGAGCGGTTTGTCCGAGGAAAAGAGCATGGAATTACACCTGGAAAAAATTACGGAAACTGAAGCAAAGCCTAAGCCGGATCAAAACGCCCTGGGTTTTGGCAGATATTTCACCGATCATATGCTGGTCATGCCTTACACTGAAGGGAGGGGTTGGCACGATCTCACGATCCAGCCGTACCGGAATTTTTCTCTGGACCCGGCGGCCATGGTTCTCCACTACGGCCAGGCGATTTTTGAGGGGATGAAGGCCTACCGTGGTAAGGACGGCGGCATCTATCTCTTTCGGCCGGCGGCGAACATCGAGCGGATGAACATCTCGGCGGCTCGGCTCTGCATGCCGCAACTGCCGGTGGATGATGTGCTTGCCGCCTTGAAAGAACTGCTGCGGCTTGATCAGGACTGGATTCCTTCGGCCCAAGGCGCAACCCTCTACATCCGACCCACTATGATCTCCACCGAGGCGGCTCTGGGTGTGCGGCCGGCCAAGGAATATCTGTTTTTTGTCATTATGAGTCCGGTGGGCGCCTACTACCCGGAAGGATTTAACCCGGTCAAGATCTATGTCACCGACACCTATGTCCGCGCTGTGCCCGGCGGGGTCGGTCATATCAAGGCTGCGGGCAACTACGCGGCTAGCATCATGGCGGCGGAGGAAGCCAAGAAGAAAGGCTTTACCCAGGTGCTTTGGCTCGATGCCGTTGAGCGGCGCTATATCGAAGAAGTTGGCACCATGAACATCTTCTTCGTTATCGGCGACGAGATCATCACCCCGCCGCTGGGCGGCAGCATCCTGCCTGGGGTTACCCGTGATTCGGTGATCCAGATGGCCAAGAGCTGGGGCCTTACCGTGGTGGAGCGCAGGATTTCCATTGATGAGGTTCTGGCGGCCCAGGAAAACGGCTCGCTCAAGGAAATTTTCGGCACCGGCACAGCGGCGGTGATTTCACCGGTGGGTTCCCTGCACTACCAGGGGCGGGATTGCCTGATCAACAACGGCAAGACCGGGGTCTTATCCCAGAAGCTTTTCGATGAAATCCTGGCCATCCAGTATGGCGTTAAGGAAGACCCCTATGGCTGGGTAGTAAGACTCTGAGTTTTTTATCGAGGGAAAGGGGTTGCAATCAGAAATTCAACACAACAATCTGATATTGTTATATAAAAAAAGTAAACAACCGCTCTTGATTTTTTAAGGCCCGATACATATTGTGTGGCCATCAAGGCAGGAAAGCCCCGCGTGCAGCGGTCTTCCCTGCCGCGTTATTTACGGGTCTGGAAACGCTTCGGGCATCTGTTGCTCGTTGTTTCGTTTCATGGTTACACACAATACATTACCAAACACAACTGGAGGCATTACATGAAAATTCGTCCGTTGAATGATCGTATCCTGGTCAAAAGACTGGAGGAAGAGCAGAAAACCAAGGGTGGGCTCTTTATCCCCGACAGTGCTAAGGAAAAACCAGCCGAGGGCAAGGTTGTCGCCGTGGGTAAGGGCCGTCTCAACGACAAGGGCGACAGGGTTGCCGTTGACCTCAAGGTCGGAGACCGGGTTCTGTTTTCCAAGTATGGTGGTAACGAGATCAAGATGGATGGCGAGGACTACCTCATCATGCGTGAGGATGATGTTCTCGGGGTTTTGGAAGGGAAATAGCCGTACCTCTATAAAATCGTTACTCCGACAAGTTGTGTAATTTTTTTGTGATTAGACGGAAAGGAGAATTATCACCATGGCTGCAAAAGATATCAAATATGGGGTGAAAGCCCGTGAGTCCATCCTGAATGGCGTAAACATTCTGGCCAATGCCGTGAAGGTTACCCTTGGTCCCAAGGGCCGCAATGTCCTGATCGAGAAATCCTACGGCGCACCCATCATCACCAAGGACGGTGTTTCTGTTGCTAAGGAGATCGAGGTAAAGGATCGCTTTGAAAACATGGGCGCCCAGATGGTTAAGGAGGTTGCCTCCAAGACCTCTGACGTCGCCGGCGACGGTACCACCACTGCCACCATCCTGGCCCAGGCCATTTATGCTGAGGGTTCCAAGTTGGTTGCTGCTGGCAACAATCCCATGGACATCAAGCGCGGCATCGACAAGGCTGTTGAGGCTGTAGTTGCCGAGTTGAAGAAAATCGCCAAGCCCACCAAGGAGCAGAAAGAGATCGCTCAGGTCGGCACTATCTCCGCCAACAACGACTCCACCATCGGCAATATCATCGCCGAGGCCATGGACAAGGTCGGCAAAGAAGGCGTTATTACCGTGGAAGAGGCTAAGGGCATGCAGACCACTTTGGATGTGGTTGAAGGCATGCAGTTTGACCGCGGTTACCTCTCTCCTTATTTTGTCACCGATGCCGAGAAGATGGCAGTGAACCTGGATGAGCCCCTCATCCTGATCAACGAGAAGAAGATCGGCAGTATGAAGGATCTTCTCCCCATCCTTGAGCAGATTGCCAAGTTGGGTCGTCCCCTGTGTATCATCGCCGAGGATGTGGACGGCGAGGCTCTGGCTACCCTGGTGGTCAACAAGCTGCGCGGCACCCTGAACGTAGCGGCAGTTAAGGCTCCTGGTTTTGGCGACCGCCGCAAGGCTATGCTGGAAGATATTGCCACCCTCACCGGCGGTCAGGTGATCACCGAGGATCTCGGGATCAAGCTGGAGAATGTCACCATTAAAGATCTCGGCACTGCCAAGCGCATTGTTATGGATAAAGATACCACCACCATCGTGGATGGCGCTGGCGACAAGAAAAGTCTCGCAGCCCGGGTCAAGCAGATCCGTGCTCAGATCGATGCTTCCACCTCCGACTACGACCGTGAGAAGCTCCAAGAGCGTCTTGCCAAGTTGATCGGTGGCGTTGCCGTGATCAATGTCGGTGCAGCCACCGAGATCGAGATGAAAGAGAAGAAGGCCCGGGTGGAAGATGCACTGAACGCTACCCGCGCCGCAGTGGAAGAGGGTATTGTCCCCGGCGGCGGCGTTGCCTATCTGCGCTGTCTGGACGCTCTCAAGAAACTCAAGCTTTCTCCTGAGATGGAGCTTGGCAAGCAGATCGTGGCTCGGGCTCTTGAAGAGCCGGTGCGTCAGATCGCCAACAACGCCGGCCTCGAAGGCTCGGTGATTGTGGAGCATGTCAAGAACATGAAGGGCTCCAAGGGCTTCAACGCCGATACCGAGAAGTTTGAAGACCTGCTGGAAGCAGGGGTCATCGATCCTGCCAAGGTAACCCGTTTCGCCCTGCAGAACGCAGCCAGCGTTTCCGGCCTGCTGCTTACCACCGAGTGCATGATTGCCGAGCATCCCGAGGAAGATAAGGGTGGTGCGGGCGGTGGCATGCCTGGCGGTATGGGTGGCATGGGTGGCATGGGTGGCATGGGCGGCATGATGTAATAGCCGCACCCCACGCTGTTTCCTTTGTACTGCAAGTAGCCCCCGGGTTTTTCGTGCGCGGAAATACCGGGGGCTTTTTTTGTGGTTGACAATTGCCGCAAAATCTTGAATATAAGGACTTCCTTTTGCACGGCGATGTAGCTCAGCTGGTTAGAGCATACGGCTCATATCCGTAGTGTCCGGGGTTCAAGTCCCTGCATCGCCACCATTTAACAGCATAACCCGTTTAAATTATTGCGGGTTGTAGTATAATAAAAAGCTTTCGTTTCGATCTGGCACATTAGCTAGCATATCGGACGGGAGCTTTTTTTTATGTCGGATCCTGCTTTGCCGATTAGGTCTTGCGGGACAAGGAGAGCGCCGTGGCCAAAAATATAATTCTGTGGTTAGTGTTTGTTGCCGCCTCGCTCATGCTGCTTTTTTATTATTTCGGCGCATCAGGGCTTGATTATGCCATTACTGTAAATGGCGAACCGATTGGCGGTCTACAGGGAATGGCCTTTGCCACGGGAGGGTTGCTGATTGCCGGGCTTGCAGTGGTGGGGGGATTGGCCCTTGTGGCGCTGGTTCTTGCTGGCACTTCAATGGTATTGTTGGGGGTGATGGCGTTTTTCTTCCTGGTCCTGCTCTTTGTTTTTTCCCCCGTGTTGGCGCCTGTTGTCGGAGTTGCAATTGTTATAGCGTTGCTCCTTCGGAAGCGTAAAAATAAAAGCCCTCAAGATGTTGGATAGCCCTACCAATAAGCGGTGTTGATGAAAGGTGGGGGCTTTTGCCTCGCCCGGTGGTCATGAAAGGTCAGTGACCAATAAAAAAAGCGCCCCCAAGGGAGCGCTTTTTTATGTGTTCTGTGATCCGGGCCTGGAGTTATTCGTCATCCTCCAAATCGTCGTCCTCAAGCTCGTCATCCTCAAGAACTTCAGTATCGTCATCGGTCTCTTCATCTTCGGTTCCGGCATCATCGTCTTCGGGCAAGTCGTCGTCTGCAGTGGTGTCTGCTTCCTCCTCCGGTCCGGCAGCAAGCTCATCGCCTTCCTCGGCGGTAGGCTTGCGGATTTTTGACGGGGGCAGGATAATGGCGGTGATTTTATCGATATCTTGTCGCACCAGCGGATCTGCAAGACAAAAGGCACATTCAGCAATGTGCTTTTCCATGAAAGAAGCCATGCGGGCGGGCGCCATGGACTCTTCTTGGACTTGGGCATACCATGATTTGACAAGCCTCTGTAAGCGCTCGCATTCCATCGTTATTACTCCTTTGTCTGATTCAAAACCGGTATAACATCACCACCAAGACAAGCCCCATGCTTGCTTCTAAGTCGAGCCATATGTACAGTATTTTTTTCCTGCTGCCCAGACTCTTCTGTCAAAAAAAGAAAAATCTTGTTTCCCTGCGGCCAACATTATATCTTGGCACAGCGGATGGAAGTGGAAAGGGCTCTGGTGGCTCTCCCGGACTTCAAATCCGGTGCACCGGGTTAACAGCCTGGTGGGTGGGTTCGATTCCCATGCACTTCCGCCACAATCAACTTAGATTTTAGTCCCTTGTCTTCAGCAACGGATATCCCATTTTCTCCCGCTGAGCCACAAACTTTTCCGCTACCTTTCTCGCGATATTCCTGATTCTGCCGATATACCTGGTTCGCTCTGCCACGCTGATGGCCTTTCTGGCGTCCAGCAGGTTGAAGGTGTGTGAACACTTGAGGCAGTAATCGTAGGCCGGGAGGATCAGCTCTACGTCCAGCAACCGATGGGCTTCGGATTCAAAGGTGTCGAAAAACGAGAGCAAGGCCGTCACGTTTGCCTGCTCGAAGTTGAAGGTGGAAAATTCCACCTCCGCCTGGTGAAAGATGTTGCCGTAGGAGATCTCGGAGTTCCAGGCGATATTGTATACGCTGTCCACCCCTTGCAGATACATGGCGATGCGTTCCAAACCGTAGGTCACCTCCACCGTGATCGGAGAGAGCTCCAGGCTGCCCGCCTGCTGGAAGTAAGTGAACTGGGTGATCTCCATCCCGTCCAGCCAGACCTCCCAACCCAACCCAGAAGCGCCCAGAGTCGGGGATTCCCAGTCATCTTCGACAAAGCGGATGTCGTGCTCCAGCGGGTCAAGACCAAAGCGGGTGAGGCTCTCGATATAGAGATCCTGGATATTGGGGGGAGAGGGTTTGATCATCACCTGAAACTGGTAGTAATGCTGGAGCCGGTTGGGGTTTTCGCCGTAACGGCCATCGGTTGGCCGCCGTGAGGGCTGGACGTAGGCAACCTTCCAAGGCTCCGGGCCCAAGGCCCGCAACAGGGTGGCGGGATGGAAGGTGCCAGCCCCCACTTCCATGTCATACGGCTGTTGCAGCGCGCAACCCTGTTCGGCCCAGAATTTACTGAGTTCGAGAATAATATCCTGAAAATACATGTGCGTTCCTTGGCAAAAGGCGGTTTTTGAGCTGATTTACTCTTCGACAGGTTTCAGGTCGAGCGGATAATCAGATAATTAAGAAATTTGTCCTGAGTCTGTCGAAGGGCACCATAAGGCTATCATCCTTTAATACATAGCAAGCAGGGCTGGCAAGATTTTTTTACGAACAGCAGGGGAGATAGCGTGGCAGAAGGAAAAATGCGCGGCGGATATCGGCTATTTTTTGGCAGAGTGAGGGGGAAAAGCGTACATCAATACGTTGTTTTATGAAGGAATATTCATCTTTTATACATTTTTATTTTGACAATGGTGTCAGACTGCGGTAACAAAGTACAAATCTTTATATTTTTTCGGGTTTTGTCGCACTGGATGCGGCATTCAGCGGAAGTCGTCATTCCGCCCTTTTTCGGAAAGATGGAAAAGAGGGAGTAATAAGCTGACAATGGTCAGCTCTAAAATACGGTTCATGATCTTGCTGCCTGCCTTGAAGGGGGAGCATGTATACTTTGGGGGCATGTGGACGTCGCATGCCACCAGAAGGGAGGGGGTGAAGCATTCACCCCGAATTACCAATATTTTCTTAAGGAGAAAGTGGGATGGTAAAGAAAATTTCTGTATTGGCACTGGCCGGTCTTTTGGCTCTTCCTGCCTTGGCTTCTGCGGGAGCGGGCGGCGCAGCCGGCACCGCGGACGTGCAGGCACAGGTTGATGCCCTGACCAAGCAGTTGAATGCCCTGAAGGCACAGATGGCGGACATCAAGACCTCGCAGGACCAGAAGTTCGAGGCTTTTGACGCAAAATCTGAGAAATGGGATATGGCTTCCCGCATCCAGCTCTCCGGCGATTTCCGGGCTCGGGGCGATTATTACAGTGCCGATACCAAGGCTTACAATCCTCTGTTTGTTGCTATAGATCCGCTTGCTGGAACGAAGACTTATAACCCCGGTATGTTTGTTCCTGCGAACATGGTTACGATGCCTGCAGCTAGCTACAAGAATAACTCGGACTTTACCAACCGTTTCCGTCTGGACATGCGGGCCAAGGCGTTGGAGGACGTGGAGTTCAAGGGCCGTTTGGCCATGTACAAGACTTGGGGCCATCAGGATAATCCGACGGCTTTACCTGGAATGACTGGGCTGGATGCGAATTGGGATGGCAATGCCACCCGCCAGCCCAACGACTCTATTCTTCGCGTTGACCGCGCCTTTGTCAACTGGAACAACATCGGCGGTGTGCCGGTCTGGTTCTCCATTGGCCGCAGGCCCACCACCGATGGACCGCCCAACCAGCTCCGTATGAACAGCGATGAGCGGATGGCCACTCCTACTGCGGTTATGGATTATCCGTTTGATGGTGTTTCTGTTGGTTATGCCTATAACAACCTCTTCGGCATGCAGGATGCTCCTGGCCGGGTCCGTTTCTGCTGGGGCCGTGGTTTTGAATCTGGTCTGAACCAGACAGATGTCGGCAGTGATCAAGGCATCAACGATACCGATTTTGCTGGGGTAAGCTGGGATATCTACAAGAAGGGCAACCGTTTTGCCTATTTGCAGTCCTTTGTTGCCATGGATCTCATGAACTACCCTTCATTCAGCGATGCCATGACCAATGCATTTTATGACACTGCTATGGGTGGCCGGAAGAATATCGGCAATCTTTACCACACCTCCGGCGTGTATTCGGATAAGTATCAGAACCTGAACTACTTTGGCATGCTCGGTTGGAGCCGTACAGACCCGAACGACATGGGTATGATGAATGACTTTAGCGGTGTCGCCAACACCAAGTCAGAAAATGGTTATGTCATGCATGTGGGCGCACGGTACGATATCCAGGATTCTCCCTTCAAGCTTGGTGCCGAGTACAACCACGGCTCCAAGTACTGGGTTGCCATGACTCCTGGGCATGACGACCTGTATGCCTCCAAGCTGGCTGCCCGTGGTAACGTATACGAGGTATATGGTATCTACGACATTCCGGGCGGTGAGGCTGTGTCCAAATACGGCAAGGCCTTCATCCGTTTGGGCTATCAGCACTACGACTACAACTACACCGGTTCCGGCGATTGGAACATGATGCCGGTCAAGATGGATGATGTTGCGACCACCTTCTCTATGACACCGCCGGTTGAGAGCGCCGATCAGGTGTACATGACCTTTGAGGCTGCGTTCTAAATCGTAGCTGTAGTAGTTGCTGTTCACGTATTAATTGAAGAGGGAAGGGCGTAAGCCCTTCCCTCTTTTTGTTTGTGATTGTAAAAATTTCGCCCACGCTTATATTGATCATGTCTTGTCTCTCTGCGCAGACTAAGACGGGAAAAGGCAGCCGGAGCAGCGCATGATCTGCCTGCAAAGTACTTTTGCAACGCGGCAACCCTTTGGTGGTAGATTGACATTAAGCAGAAGATTTTGCCTGTCATCGGGAGCCCCTCACAGTGAAGAGGCTCTTCTCCTTCATTTTTTTTGCGGGCAATTCGCCACAATCATTTTGTCGTCCAACAACAAGGTCATCCGTGATTTTTTTCTCTCACCTTCCGGCAGTTTCCAGTGTAACCTTTTCACGTCATGGCGGCGCGAGCCAGGGGGTGTACCATTCGCGCAATGTCGGCCTGCATGTTGGCGATGACGAAACGCTGGTTTGGCGCAACAGAGCGTTGATCAAGGAAGAGCTTGGACTGTTACGCTTGGTTTCTGCCAAGCAGGTGCATGGGGACAGTATTTTGCATGTGGACTGGCTGCCGGATGCAGATGTCGAGCAAGCAGGGCATGACGCCCTGATGACAAATATTCGCGAAGTCGGTCTGATGATCCAGCAGGCCGACTGTCAGGCGATCATGCTCTATGATCCTGAACACGCGGCTGTTGCCAATATCCATTCCGGTTGGCGGGGCAGCGTGCAGAATATCATCGCCAAAACCGTGGTTGCCATGACTGCTGCCTACGGCACAAGGCCATCCAGCTTGTTTGCAGCCATCAGCCCATCCCTTGGCCCGTGCTGCGGAGAATTCACCCAGTATCAAATAGAGCTTCCTTTCTCCTTTCATGGTTATCAGGTCCGGCCCAATCATTTTGATTTCTGGGCCATTAGCCGGGATCAACTCCGCGACTGTGGGGTGCGTATTGAACAGATCGAGATCGCTGGGCGCTGTACGGTCTGCGATGGGGATTATTTTTCCTATCGCCGCGATAAGGTTACCGGCCGTTTTGCCTCGGTAATAGGGATGAGGAAGATGAACCCAGAGAAACAGAGATAAAGATGAAGCAAGTGAAACCGGTCGTATGAAAAATTCTCGCGGTATCGCCATGGATGTGCTTCTTGCCTGGGAGAAATCTCAGGAGCCGTTGGATCAGGTGCTAGAAAACATAATGTCCGGGGTTGCGTTGGAAGATCCGCGTGACAAGCAATTTGTCATGGCCCTGGTCTATGGGGTTGTCCGTTGGCAAGGTTATCTGGATGCAATTATCCAGAAATTTGCCCGCCATCCCCTGCGCCAAATGAAGCCCCTTACTCTCGCGGCGCTGCGGGTTGGTCTGTATCAGCTTGTTTTTCTCGATCGTGTGCCGGAATCGGCCGCCATCAATGAAACAGTGCAGGCCTTGAAATTGGCTCGGCAGCCAAAATGGCTCACCGGCTTTGTCAATGGGATCCTCCGCGCCATGGTCCGGCAGAGAGCGACCCTTGCTGCGCCTGACGAGGCTGCGGCGGTATTGAGTCATCCTGCCTGGCTGGTGGCGCGTTGGGAAGCGCTGTTCGGCCCGGAACGGACCAGGCGGATCTGCTGGATAAACAATACCCTGCCGCCCTTGGTGGTGCGGGTGAACAATCGCCGCATCTCCACTGACGGGTGGTTGCCCCTCCTGCGGGAAAAGGGGATTGAGTGCGAGCGCGGTCTTTTTGCCCCGGGGGCGGTGCGAATCAATAATTTTCAGGGGCCTGTCACCGGTCTGCCCGGCTATGGGGAAGGTTTTTTTGTTGTGCAGGATGAGGCACCCCAGCTGGTCACCCAATTACTGGCTCCGTTTGTTGGTACCAGATACCTTGACGGCTGTGCCGGGCTTGGCGGCAAGACCCTGCATTTGACCCAGCTGGTGCCGGAAGGCGCCAGGGTGGTGGCGGTGGATCCCAGTCTAAAACGCCAGGCCCTACTTAAAGAAAACGTGCAGCGCCTTGGGGGGCCGGAGATCGAAATCCACGCCACCACACTACAGGAGTTTGCCGGACAGTGCCAGGATGCCTTTGCCGGCGTTCTCGTCGATGCGCCCTGTTCCGGCCTGGGAGTTATCCGGCGGCAGCCAGATATCCGCTGGAAGCGGTCGCTTGCGGCATTGCAAGGCTATCAGGACAAGCAACGGGAGTTGTTAGCCGTTGCCGCAGGGCTTGTCGATAAAGGAGGGGTGCTCGTCTATGCCACCTGCAGCATTGATCCACGGGAAAATGATGAGGTGATTGCTGCATTTATAGACGAACATCCTGAATTTTCCCTCACCCCGGCGCAGGAGTATCTGCCCGAACCGGCCAGGGGGTTCTGCGATGAGCAGGGGTTTTTAAAAACCACCTCTGAGCAAGGGCTGGACGGTTTTTTCGCGGCGCGCATGGTGAGAAAGGGATAGGTCGTTTTGCACTCGCGATTGATGATGATTATGGTGAATTATCATGGCGCTCAAAAAGAGCGTCTTTCGGTGTGAATTACTAACCGGTGTTCCAATGGAACCAAAATACATCAGCATCCGTGGTGCGCGGATGCACAATCTCAAGAACATCAGTGTGGATCTGCCCCGCAACAGGCTAGTGGTTTTCACCGGGTTAAGCGGCTCGGGCAAATCCTCCCTGGCCTTTGACACCCTCTATGCCGAGGGGCAGCGCCGCTATGTGGAGTCGCTCTCCACTTATGCCCGGCAATTTTTGGGGCAGATGGAAAAGCCCGAGGTTGATTCGCTGGAGGGATTGTCTCCTGCGGTTTCCATCGAGCAGCGGACCACCAGCCGGAACCCCCGATCCACGGTGGGGACTATCACTGAGATCTACGATCATCTGCGGCTGCTCTTTGCCAGGGTGGGCAGACCTTATTGTCCGGAGTGCGGCGAGGAGATTCGGCCCCAGTCCGTGCAGGACATGGTAGCAAGCTTGCTTGCCCTTGAGGAGGGGACCAAGATCGTCCTGCTGGCCCCGCTGCTGGACGGGAAAAAGGGCGAGCATCAGGCGGTGTTGCAGAAGCTCCGGCGCGAGGGGTATGTCCGGGCTCGGATTGATGGAGAGGTTCGCGATCTGGGCGAGGAGATCGTCCTGGAAAAAAACAAGCGCCACACCATCCAGGCGGTAGTTGATCGGCTCGTGATCAAGCCTTCGGTGGCCAGGCGGTTGTCCGAGTCCGTGGCCACCACGGTGCAGTTGGGCTTGGGTTTTTTGCTGGTCCAGCTGCCTGAGGCCGGGAAAGAGATTTTGTACAGCGAGCATGCCGCCTGCGTCCGTTGCGGCAAAAGTTTGCCGGAACTGTCCACCCAACTGTTTTCCTTCAACAACCCCAAGGGCGCCTGCCCGGAATGCGGCGGGTTGGGGGTGAAACAGTTTTTCGATCCGGAGCTGGTGGTGCCCAATCCACGCCTCAGCCTCAACCAGGGTGCGATCCTCCCTTGGCAGTCCAATTCCCCCTCCACTTATACGCAAGAACTCATGGCAGGGCTTGCCCGGCAATATGCTTTTTCGCTGGATACCCCGTTTGCTGAGCTGCCTGAGCAGGCCCGGGAGGTCATTCTGCACGGAAGCGGGTTTGAGGATGTGGTCTTTGACTATGTGCGTTTTCGCAGGCTCCACACCCACCGCAAGCCCTTTGGAGGGATCCTCCCCCAGTTGGGGCGGCGGTATCTGGAGACCGGCTCCGGCTCGGTGCGGGAAGAGTTGGAGCAGTATATGAACGAGCAGGATTGTCCGGTCTGTCATGGGGCGCGGCTCAGGTCCGAGGCCCTGTCCGTCCGGATTGGGCAGTGGAATATTCATGGCTTGACCAGTCAGAGTATCGGTGGGCTCATGGAAATATTGCCATCCCTTGCCTGGACGGATCAGGAGATGTTTATTGCCGAGCGAATCCTCAAAGAGATAATGGACCGGCTCTCTTTTTTGCACGATGTGGGCCTGGGTTACATTTCACTGGCCCGCAAGGCGGCAACCCTCTCCGGCGGCGAGGCCCAGCGGATTCGGCTGGCCTCCCAGATCGGCTCGCGGCTGGCCGGGGTTTTGTATATTTTGGATGAGCCGAGCATCGGCCTGCACCAGCGGGATAACCAAAGGCTGATCAATACCCTGACGAGGCTGCGAGATCTGGGCAATACCGTGCTGGTGGTGGAACACGATGAGGACACCATCCGGGCGGCGGATCATGTGCTGGACATGGGGCCTGGCGCTGGGGTACACGGTGGGGAGGTGGTCTACAATGGCGAGGTAGCTGGGCTGATGCGCCATGAAGCATCTATTACCGGCGGCTATCTTTCCGGGCGCTTGTCCATCCCGATTCCGAAGAAGCGGCGACGTCCTGTCTCGAAAAAAGGTTGGCTGACCATTAAGCAGGCCACGGCCAACAACCTGCAAAAGATTGATGTCCGTATCCCCCTCGGCCTGATGACCTGCGTTACCGGGGTTTCCGGCTCGGGGAAAAGTTCATTGGTGATCGAGACCCTGTTTAAGGGTGCGGTCAACTTTCTTGCCCACGGGCAGGGGAAATCTGGTAAATCCGGGATCTTTGATGGTCTGGAGCAGATCGATAAGGTGATCGATATTGATCAGAGTCCTATTGGTCGGACGCCCCGCTCCAATCCGGCAACCTATACCGGTGTGCTTACCCCGGTGCGCGAGCTTTTGGCCCGGTTGCCCGAGGCGCGAGCCCGGGGGTATCAGCCGGGTCGTTTCAGTTTTAACCTGAAAGGTGGCCGCTGCGAGGCCTGTGAAGGCGAAGGTGTGATCAAAATCGCCATGCATTTTCTGCCGGACATCTATGTGACTTGCGAGGAGTGCGGCGGGAAACGCTACAATCAGGAGACCCTGGATATTGCGTATCGGGGCAAGAATATCGCCGAAATCCTGGCCATGAACGTGGAGGAGGCTCTGGCATTTTTCGCCAAGGTCCCCCAGATCAAGGGAAAGCTGCAAACCTTGCTGGAGGTGGGGTTATCTTATCTTGCTTTGGGCCAGTCCTCGGTGACCCTGTCCGGCGGCGAAGCGCAACGGATAAAACTTGCCAAGGAGTTGAGCAAAAGAAGCACGGGCAGGACATTGTATATCATGGATGAACCGACAACTGGACTCCATCCTGCCGACATTCAGCATCTTCTTCATGTGTTGAATCGGTTGGTGGAGAGCGGTAACACCGTTGTTATTATTGAACACAATCTCGATGTGATTAAAACCGCCGATTATCTCATCGATCTCGGCCCGGAAGGCGGGGATCAAGGTGGTGCCATTGTCGCCCAGGGCACTCCTGAGGAGGTGGCTAATGTTGGGGAATCATACACCGGGCAATTTCTTAAGAAGATTCTGGGGGGACAGGGTTAGGCCGTGGGTGGAGTATCTGAATCATGGTTCTTTGATGAAGTCTTGGGTGATTCGGCTAAAGCCGTTGTTAAAAATGGTGGTCATTTCGGATGCCCAAAACGGCATAAGGAGCCGTAAAGGAACGACCAAAATTGGACAAATTATTTTGTGACGGCTCCTAAATTTTAAAAGACCCGTTGAAGTTTCGGCATATTTCATTATAAAGAAAGGAGTGCGGTTCTTACAACAGGCGGAAACATGGCGTGTGCCATACAGAAACTCAGACTTAGACAAGGAATTGCGAATCATGGCGGAAGAAAAAAACGAGGACGCTCAGGCACCGCAACCCCCTATTTTTCGGTTGCAGAAGATGTATCTCAAAGATTTATCCTTTGAAAATCCCGAGGCTCCGGATGTTTTTCTTGCTAAAGGTGAACCCAAGGTTGATGTGAACCTTGGGTTGAAGCACCGGAAGTTGGAAGCGGAAGACCATTATGAGGTCACTTTGGCAATTACCGCGAAGGTGACCAACAGCCAGACCGAGAAAACGCTGTTTATTATTGAGCTCGAGCATGCCGGGGTATTTTTGTTGAAAAATATACCGGAGGAGCATCTGCAGCCGGTTTTGTCGGTGGAATGTGCGGCCCTGCTTTTCCCCTTCACTCGGCAGATAATCAGTCAGGTTTCGGTGGATGGCGGGTTTATTCCCTTCCTCATGGAGCCGATCAATTTTCACGCCTTGTATGAAAATTCAAAAAGGCAGAAGGCGGCGGAACAACAATAAATATTTTTTTAAGAGTTGTGGAATAAAAAAAGCCCGGCATTTGCCGGGCTTTTTTTATGAAGCCTAATTAGCTGGAAATCAAAGAATCGTTGGCTGGAGCATGATAACCAGTTCGCTTTTCTTGGTGCTTTTGGCCGAATGGGAGAAGAGATTGCCAATTATGGGGATATCACCAAGGAAAGGGACCTTATTGCTGCCACCGGTGGTTTCTGCATTGTCAATAAGGCCGCCAATGACAACCACTTGTCCACTTTTGATGCGAACGGTTGTGTTCATTTCCCGTAGTTTGATTCTGGGGACACCGATGGTGTTGGCTCCGCCAACGTCTTTATAGGCAACTACGTCACCATCGAGCTTTGACGTGACCGGGGTCATGGTAAGGACGATTTCATCATTGTCCATGATTGTCCCGATTACTGACATGCCGATGCCAGACATGAGAGTTGCAGTCGTAATACTATATGTCACCGCGCCTGTGGTGGCATCAACTCTGGATTCAATTTTATCAATATATTTTACACTGTCGCCAGCTGTAATAAGGCCTGGCTGACCGTTCATGACGCTCAGTTTTGGATTGGCAAGAACAGTAGTCTGTCCTTGTTTATCCAGAAAATCAAGGGCAACGGAGAAAGGATTAGCGGTCTGATTTGGAAGCGAAATTTGGCTCAGCCCCCGTTCTCTCAAACTACGATCTGGACTATAAATAATTCCCTGGGGTCCAAAAAGTTGAAAATCGAGTTTGTGGCCGGACAAGAAATTGGTCCAGTCGATACCTCGGCTTTCGCTATTATCTATTGAAACCTCAACAATTTTTGCCTCAATTGAAATCTGTCGATAAAGTTCCGTTTTTAAATTTTCAATATAGACAGCAATTTTATCAACGAGAGGCCTCGGTGCGGTTACGGTGATCAAGCCAATAGGCTTGTCAATGCTATAATACCCCTTTCCTGCCTGCACATTGCGTTTGGTTGTTCCTGCAGTAGCAGGTGCAACGGCGCCAGTCTGGAGTGTAGAACCTGCTGCTGCAGGGGGGGGGGTGGTTTCCTCCCAGATTTCTAGGATTTGGTCGAGGTTTTTCTTGATGTTTTCCCAAATATCAAAATCGTTTTTTTCGCTTGTAAGCTGGATATTGCCCTTAAGTCCACTTGTTTGGGCGCCGCCTCCCAGCACATCTCCGCCGACGCCGGTGTTATATGAAGATTTCAAAAATGGCATTGCTACATGGAATTTCCTGGTTTCTCGGTATTTTACTACGATGGTATTGCCTTGAACTTCGTGGAAATAATCCTTTTGTCGGAGGATATTTTCTAATGATTTGAAGAAATCATCCTCAGCCCGGATATCCACATCAACCTCGGCCATTTGATCAACATCGCTTGCCCAGCTGATGTTCATCCCTTTCAGGGCGGCTAGACGTTTCATGATGTCGCGCAAGGCTACTGGACCGGTATTGGAGGAAATGTCGGCGCCAATCGGGATTGTAATGCTTTCGGTATTGGCCGTTCCAATATTTTTGGCAGAAGTCTCTCCCAGCATATAAGCCGGTTTTTGAAAGCGGACTGGTAACTGGCCAGTTTCTAGAGGCTTAGCCTGTTTTGCTGATACCGAATCCTTTGCCGCAAGCGGATCTTGCGTTGTGGTGGTTTTTGCAGCAGGGGCACAGGCGGTATTGAGCAGCAGGCAGATAACTGCACAGACAAATAAGGTAGATACTTTTCGAATTTTCTTTTTCATGATGGCAGTCTTTATATTTTTTTGAGGTGAAAAAAATTTTAGGTAAAAACCGAAAACGCCTCAACCTGTATGTTAATTTGCCGCGGCAATTCTTCCTTTGATGAACTGCTGTAAATCATCCGGCACCGTGTAACCGGATAGTAGAACCGCAGTGTATGCCGTGACAGCCTGAGCTGAATGCCCAAGTTTGTCAAGAATTCTGGCCTTGGCCACTAAAGTGTCAAGGGTATCGCCGAACAAGGCTTCATGTCTGGCAAGCAGGGCTAGGGCGCCATTATAACTCTGGTACTCTTCAGCAAAGGAAGCATAGCTGATCAGGGCTTCGCTTGCAGGCATTTCTCCGCTGACGGCCAAGTCAAAGTATGCCTTAGCCGCTTCTGTTTTTTTCATGTTGGCAGAGCCAATGGCCGCCTGTAGGGCGGCCCCTGCATTGGCGGGCTCGAGGGTCAGCGCTGCCTTGGCATAATGCACGGCCTTGGCATTCATCCCGAGCTGGGTAAGGCAGAGCGAGGCGATGCGGCTAGCAAGCTGGCTATTTTCAGGCCAGTTACTGAAGGCTGTTTCGTAGAGAGACAAGGCCTTCTCAAGCTGGCCAATTTTTTCGGCGGCAGTGGCTTGCTGGATGAGAGTTTTCGCTTCAATAACCCCTTTAGGCGTTTCCATGCGCTGCTTTACGGAGATGGCTTCAAGTCTTTCTCCACCCTTGACTGCAATTGCATCTGTGGCGCCTTTGGGCCAGTTGAACTGTTTTGATTTTGGTGAGATGACGATAGTGTTGAACCGTTCTTCTTTTTGTAGATCCTTGAGATTGAGAATGATATCCAGGGCAAAGTCCCAGGGAATATCATTGAGCGCAAGAGTGAGGGTGCCAGTGACCCCTTCATCAACAACGATATTTTGTCCGCTTATTTCGCCGAACAGCCTGAACACGTTGTGGAGATCGATTTTAAAGAAATCCACAGTGATTTTTTGTTTTTCATATCCTGCGAACGCAAAGGAGTCTGCCTTGCTAGTTTTTTCGTTAGCCTTTTGGGTAGAGGTGGGTGTAGCTGCCTTGGCTGTCTTTGGCGCTTGGAGTGGTTTGGGTACAATGGTTTTTGGTTTTGCTTTTGTGCTGGTCAATTTGGGAACGATGAGCTCTGGCATGATAGCCTCGGCGGCAGCTGTCGTCGTCTCTGGAAGTGCAGGGTTTGCAGGTAGGGAAGAAGCTGGTTCAGGCTGCGAGGGAAGCATTCTGTCTTCATGTTGCTGGGGCTCGGTTTTTTTGGCCGGACTCTGTTTGATGAGGCCGGCCACGTTGGGTGCGGCAATGGATGCCGAAGGCTCAGCGATCTTGATTAGCATCCCGTCGGGCTTGTTTTCTACCTCATAGGAGAAGAGCTCTTTGAGGCCGGAATCAAAAACAATGCGAACCGCTGAATTATGCTGTGCCGCACGTATTTTTGCCAAAGCCGTCCCAACTGTGTGTTGTAGCATTTTCCCGGGGAGTGCGACGTTGGCAATGTCAATATACATTCTGGCTGGGAGGCCACCTCCCTTAACGAGATGGGCCTTTTTGAAATTAGCGATCGGTCCGTTCGTTTTGATAAAAACGCGGGTCTCGGCCAGGTTGGTGGTGTCAATCTCAATGTCCTGAAGCTGCGACGCCGGATGGACAGATGGGTTGGCAATGGCGGCTACGGGTTGCGGTTCCGCTTCGGTTGCCGTCTGTGAGAGTTGAGGGGGCAAGGGCATTGTCTTTGCAAAACTGACAACAATATTGTTCCCCTTTCTTTCGATGGTATAGGCGGGGTCGTCAGAGAGGTATATCTCCAGCCGGGCGATAGCCGGTTCTTGATCGGTTAAAGCAATATTTTTAATATTCTGCACCGGCCCCTGGGGCAGATTTGTCGGTAACACCGCAGAGTCAACGAGCTTTGCATCGGCAATGTCCAGGACGATCCGCAGGGGATCGAAGAGTTCATACATCGTGTAGGTGGGTGGTGTGCGCCCTTGGACAACCAGTTGCAAGCCATCGGCTGTCTTGTCCATGGTAATGCCAGAGATTGTGTAGGTCGCTTTAGTCTGGGAGGCGGTCTTTTGGGCAAAAGTTGTCCCACTTAAAAGAAAACAGAATATCATCAGCCCGGCAGAGATACATTTCAGGCGGGTAATAAGGGGTGTCATTATTTTTCTCCCTCTTTGCTTAAGATCATCTCAATTTTGCGCGATGTGTTTTCACCGGTCATATTTTTCCGTGATTGTTCTATGATTACCTTGTCTTGAGTTATTTGTATAACTTCTCCCGTTTCCCCAATTTTTGTGCCCTTGCGGAGCACATAACCAACGCCGGAGGAATCCTGTGCCATAGCAAGTAATCCGCGCTTGCTTGAAACGATGGCGACCAGAGTTAATTGGGCTGGTTCAAATTGTCGTGTTCCTGTGAGTTCAGCCTTGGCTTTGGCCTCGGCTTTCATGATTTCTTGGGTGAGAAATGGGAAAAATGGGTCTGGTCTTTCACGGTTATATACAAAAGGTGGCTTCTGCCCGCTGGCAAGGGAAGTTTCCAGCACCTGGTCTGGATTGGCGCTGGCGCCGCCGCCAGGCGTGACAGTCTCGGGCTGGGCAGAAACTGCATCCCATGCGCCTACACAGCATAAGCTTGTAATAAGGGCAAGCGCGAGGAAAATGTTTTTAGAGTATAGGTTGTTCATCATGATGAGTGGTTCTCGCCGAAGGCAACGGGCATTGCTCTGTAACCCTTTAATTTCGTGGTGCTCATCTGTTACTTCTTTCCTTTTGCATTTGCGCTGGCCACAATTTCAGCGGGATTGAGAAAGCGGTAGGTGACAAGTTGAAATGTTGAATTCAGAAGCATTTCTCCCCCCATCTGCTTGGGGGAATCCATCTTGATGTTGTTCACGGAGACAACACGGGGCAACTTGCTGATCTTGTCAAGAAAAACACCCACGTTATGGTACGCCCCCTGTACCGCGATATCTACTGGAATTTCCGCATAAAATTGCTGTGGTTTTTCGTCAAGCGGCTTGAAGGAAAGAACATCCAGCCCCGAAGCAGTGGCCTGGCCGGAAATGGTGGACAGGAGCGAGGGGATTTCTTTTTCATCGGGCAGCAACAGGGAGGCCTCTGCAAATTGTCGCTGAATTTCTGTCATTTCTGCCTTGTGCTTCTCAAGGTCGCGGGCGATTTTTTCTACCTTCCGGATTTCTTCTTCGATACCGGATTTTTGTGTTTCAAGGGTTTGTATTTCGCTGGTTTTCGGGGAATATGCAAGAAAGAAGAAGGCCACGCACGGCAGGATACAGGCCGCAGCAGCGATCATCATTTTTTGCTTCATGTCAAGCAGGCTTAGCTTGTTGTCGCTAAATTTTTCGATGCTTGCCTGGATTTGTTTTATGTCAAGCGCCATTGATTCTCCCGCCCAAGGTGTTAGCTGTTCGGTGTTATAACATTGATTGTGAGAGAAAAAGATTTCAGCTTCTGCTTGGCAACGTCCGTCTGAGCAGAACTGGTCAATTCCGTTTTTTCAAAATACTCAGAAGCTTCCAGTTGTTGCATGTACTGGGCAATGGTTTCATTATCCAGCGCAATGCCCTGGAGCAGCAAGCGACCGGTGGACTGCTGCAGGGAGCTAAGCCACATGCGGCTTGTTGGGGTGCGTGATGCCACCTCATCAAGGACGCGCACCGTAACCTGAGCGCCAGCCTGGAGTTTTTTGATGGAGTCCAGCTTCTGCTCCACCATCTGTTTCTCTTTTTTAAGGGTTTCAATCTGTTTCAGGATGGGTTGGTATGATTGCTTCTTTTGCTCAAGTGCAACAAGATCATCCTGTAGATTGGCAACCTTTCCGATCAGGGCAACCCAGCCGACAGCGAGGATGAGCAACACCAGAGCCAGGGCGGCGGAAAACCCCATAAGCTCCTTTCTCAGGCGCTGTCTCTTTTTCAACTGCCTAATCGGCAGGAGGTTGATGCGGATCATGGGGCTATACCTCCACCGGTCTTGTTGCCAGACCGGCAGCAAGGGTCATTTCTGGAGCAATGCTCTTCAGGTAGGCGGGATCAATGGTTCTGCCATCCACCGCCGCTAGCTTGAAGGGGTTGAAAATTTCAACAGCGATATCTGTCTCTTTTGCAAAGAATTTGGTAAGGCCCTGTATTTTCGCACCGCCACCGCTCAGAACGATTTTCGAAATCGTTTCCTCCGGATGATTTGAATAATAAAAATCAATGGCGCGTTTCACCTCTGTTACCCATTGACTACAGGTGTTCGCAAAAAGGCCTTCGAGCTCTTCCTGTTTTTCTTTCGAGACAATTTCACCCGTTTTTAAGGCTTCTGCCTCTTCAAAGCTGACCCCAAAAAGATTTTCTATCTGTTCGGTCAACTGTCGGCTGCCAAGGACAACGTCTCGGGCCAGAATTGAAGAGCCATGGGAGATGATATTGATGTTCATTTTTGAGGCGCCAATATCCACCAGAGCGACATTGTCCGCCAGGCCAAAATTTGCCTCAAAGGCGTTTTCCAGGGCAAAGGCATCCACGTCAACGACAACCGGCTGGAGGCCTGCCGCGCGTAACATGTTAAGATATCCGTCCACGACATCCCGTTTGGCCGCGACCAGCATGACATCCGTGCGGCCTTCGGTTGCGGTGTTCGTTTTCAGATCCTGAAAATCTAAGTAGACGTCTTCAATATCGAACGGGATATATTGTTCAGCCTCTGATTCGATGTGTTTTTCAAGTTCGTCTTCGGTCATCACCGCCAGATTTATTTTTTTGACGATGACGGAGTATCCAGAAATGGAGATGGCGACCTTTTTGTTCTTGATTTTCAGGTTGCTGACCAGAGAGGTGATGACTTTGCCCACAGCCTCCGGGTCCTGCAAAGCACCGTCTTCGAGAGAATCGGGGGGGAGCAGAGCGCTTCCCAGTGCTACGAGTTGGTAGCCGTTGCCCGTTTCTGCCAATTCACAGATTTTGACGGCATGGGAGCCAATATCAAGGCCAATGGAGAGCGTTTGTTTTTTGAAGAAAGGCAGATGTAAGGATGGCAATTGTAATTTTTTAAAACCGGACTTGCCCATTAGCGCCCCGTGACCAAGATTTTCTGGCTGTATACGTCCGCAGGGGCAACACCTGTTGCCGCGCAGGATACAGTTTATAACTGTGCTTGGTGATTATCAATTTTATCTATCTTGTTGCATTAGAGACACAAAAAAAACATGGTGTCAAGAATAAAGTAAGCGGTAGATCGTGGATTTTTCTCATAAAAATTGATTAAATGGATGGCAGACTAGTTGGCATGGCGGTGAAAAAACTTAAATATAACGATATGTTGTGTTTTTCACAAATTGCTGCCACTACATGTGGATCGTACTTGTGGGAATAATTCAAGATTATTTCGGGTTAGAATCCAGAGAATTTATTGGCCAGAGCCATTCCGCCCCTTGTATTTATTTCAGTCTTCGCTTATTTTATTGCCACCTTTCTGGGTGATTAATTTGCTGCTGGACGGCTCTTGTGTCTCCTGGATGAACAGATTTATGAGACGAGGATCAAACGTGTTGAAGAAAACTGCTGGCAAGGTCATGGAAAAATCTGTTTTGCGTGAATATGTCGAGGCAATAATTATTGCCTTGCTGCTTGCATTCTTCATCAGGACTTTTGTTGTTCAGGCTTTCAAGATTCCCTCCGGTTCCATGATTCCCACTTTGCTGGTCGGCGATCACATCCTGGTCAATAAATTTGGCTATGGCGTGAAAAATCCCCTGACCGGGACCGAATGGATCACCGTGGGAGATCCCCAGCGGCATGATGTTATTGTTTTTAAGTATCCGCAAAACGAGTCCCAGGATTTTATCAAGCGGGTTGTGGGGGTTGCCGGGGACCGGGTTGAAGTTGTGCGAAAAAAAGTATTTGTCAATGGCGAGCCCTTTGTTGATCCAAACGCGGTGAACATGGACCCGGAGATTATTCCTTCTCCAAGGGATAATATGGCGTTGGTAACCGTGCCGCCCCATTCCGTCTTTGTCATGGGGGATAACCGTGATAACAGTCACGACAGTCGATTCTGGGGATTTGTGGATCTCAAGGCCATTAGGGGCAAGGCCTTTATGCTCTACTGGTCATGGGACAGTGTTAATTTCACAGTGCGCTGGAGTCGGCTCGGTAAAATAATTCCTTAAGCTGCCGTTGACGGCATGACCACCGTAGCAGTGTTAACAGCGATAGTTATTTTGTCACGGTTCTTAAAAAAGTTCTGGACCAAAGGTGACCCTTTTCTCTATTCTGAATTGATGCTGCGTTACTCCTTATAATTTCACGGAAAGAATCGTATGGATTCCGAGTACCGGTTCAGCCACAAACATGTCCTTGGGCTTGCCGATTTATCCGCGGAAGATATTCAGGCTGTTTTGCAGACCGCAGAATCGTTTAAGGAAATTTCTTCCCGTTCTATAAAAAAAGTGCCGACCCTCCGCGGCAAAACCATTATCAATTTTTTCTTTGAGCCCAGCACTCGGACTCGTCTTTCCTTTGAGGTTGCCGCAAAGCGTATGAGCGCGGACACCTTTAATATCTCTAATTCTGGTAGCAGCACGGTGAAGGGGGAAACCCTTATTGACACCGCACGCAATCTTGCTGCCATGAATCCGGACTGCATCATCCTTCGGCATCCTCGTTCAGGCTCGGCTCACTTACTGGCGGGTCATATTAACACTTCTGTGATTAATGCCGGGGACGGAACCCACGAGCATCCCAGTCAGGGTCTCCTCGACCTGATGACGGTCAGGGAAGCCAAGGGCAGGATCGCAGGCCTGAAAATTGCCATTATCGGCGATATAGCCCACAGTCGGGTGGCGCATTCAAATATTATCGGGTTTTCCAAGATGGGAGCGTCTGTTACGGTGAGTGGCCCGGCGACGCTGATTCCCCCTGGTATTGTGGACTTGGGTGCTCAAGTCAGCCGGACCGTGATGGAGGCTGTTGAGGGGGCTGATGTAATCATGGCCCTGCGGATTCAAAAAGAGCGGCAGCAGGATCCACTGTTTCCATCCTTGCGCGAATATGCAAAATTTTTTGGCATCTCTCAAAGGGTGGTGGACGCCGCCAAACCCGAGGCGATTATCATGCACCCTGGCCCGATAAACCGTGGGGTTGAACTCGATCCCAAGCTTGCCGATGGCAGCCGTTCTGTGATTCTTGAGCAAGTTACCAACGGGGTGGCTGTGCGGATGGCTTTGCTTTATCTGATAATGGGAGGCAATTAGCATGCCCGGACTGATTCTTTTAAAGAATGGGCGCGTGATTGATCCGGTGAACGGAATTGATCAGATCCTTGACGTGTTGATTGTCGATGGCAGAATAAGTGCGGTGACCCAGCCAGGTACTCTTGCTGAGCAGGCAGAGGGCCTCGTGTATGATCTGGAGGGGAAGTGGGTGGTGCCTGGGCTGATCGACATGCATGTGCATCTGCGTGAACCAGGCCAGGAGTACAAGGAAACTATTGCAACAGGAACCCGTGCCGCTGCGGCCGGGGGGTTTACCGCCGTCGCAGCCATGCCGAACACCAAACCGGTCAATGACAATCAGACCGTGACTCTTTTCATTCTGGCAAAGGCCGCGGAAGCTGGTTTTGCCAGGGTCTACCCGGTGGGCGCGATCAGCAGTGGGAGTTCCGGGGAGCATCTTGCGGAGTTTGGCGAACTGCGTCAGGCCGGAGCCGTTGCCGTAACCGATGATGGGTTGCCGGTGGGCAACAGTCAGCTCATGCGCCGTGCCCTTGAGTATGCGGGCAACCACGATTTGTTGGTTATTTCCCATGCCGAGGAGCTATCGCTCAGTCACAATGGCGCGATGAACCATGGGTCGTTGGCTACCCGGCTCGGCCTACAGGGCATTCCCCATGTCGCCGAAGAAATTATGGTGTATCGCGATCTTGCCCTAGCGGAATTCACCAGGCGGCCCATCCATATTGCCCACGTTAGCACGAGAGAATCACTGGCTCTGATCAAGAGGGCGAAGAAAAAAGGTGTGGCGGTGACTGCGGAAACAGCACCGCATTATTTCACCCTCACCGAGACCGCGGTGGATGGCTATAACACCCTGGCGAAAATGAATCCTCCCCTGCGAAGCGACGCAGATGTCGCCGCAGTTCGGGAGGCGTTGCGGGACGGAACCCTTGATGCTATTGCCACGGATCATGCGCCACATGGCGAGCTGGATAAGGATATGGAGTTTGATTTGGCGGCCAACGGCATAATCGGCCTGGAAACCGCAGTGCCGTTAACCTTGCAGCTAGTGCGGGAAAATCAGCTTGATGTCCGGAGGATGGTGGAGCTGCTTTCGGTGAATCCGGCCAGGATTCTCGGAGTGCCCGGCGGCACGCTTTCTGTGGGGGCACCGGCGGATATAACGGTTATTGATCCGGAGAAGAAATTTGTTTTTACCGAGGAGAGCATTCAGTCCAAAAGTAAAAATTCCCCGTTTCTTGGTTGGGAATTGCAGGGAAAGGCCGTGTTGACCATCCTGGAAGGCAGGATAACCTGGCAGCAGGAAGGTGATTTCAGCTTTTGATGTCCAGCAGACTTCCAAGCATTTCATCCTGAACCTGTATGGTTTTCAGGTTGGCCTGAAAAAAGCGGCGGCTTAGCATCATGCTGGGCAACTCTTCGCTCAGTTCCACGTTTGATTTCTCAACCAACGTCTCGCCTGCGGATGCTTGTTCATACACCATCGGTCCAGGCGTCTGAATCTGTTGCACCACAGCTTGTATACCCGGTGTTTCTTGCCCGTGCAGGGTAACCCGTGTTTTTTTATAGCCATCCGTATTGACGTTGGCCACATTATTGGCGTTCGATTCAATTTTTTTCTGGATGGCGGTTAGGCCGGAAAGTGCCGAATGGATGCCAGAAATCATGGGGTTGCCTCCTCGTCTCTTTGCGTAAAATTATACTCTATCATATTTTCTTATCGGCCTTTTTTGCAAGCATCTTTATTTTTGTTGGTGGTAATGGGCCGGTTTTGCAGGTATATCTGACAGAAGTGCGGCAGGTGCGTGTCGCCTGTTTTTTTGATGATGCACAATGAGGATTTTTATGCCTTTTTATACCGCCCAGGATGTAGCCAGATTTTTTCTTAATCCGCTCTTCCCTGTATTTTTTATCGGCCTGATCCTGCTGCTCAAGAAGGAGCGGACACGCCTCGGCCTGCTATTGCTTCTAGTCTATCTCTATGGCGTCAGTATTCCCTATACTGCTCAGATTGTCATGGCCAAATGGTGGATGGCGGACACAGTGGACCGGCATAGCAGGTATGATGCCGCCGTGGTGCTGGGGGGGATGGTTGATTACAAATGGTATGTGAGACATGCGGCGGAGAATGAAGAAGAGATATTCAAATATGTCTCTGACTACCAACAGCTGGGGCAGAGTTCTGCTCGGATTCTCATGGGAGCTGCAGCAATAAAAAGCGGCCTGGCCGATACCTTGCTTCTCAGCGATGTGAGTATCAAAGGCGTGAACGAGACCAGAATCCTCCTCGATCTTCTGGAAAGGCAGGGAATTGATGCCGGAAAGATTGCGGTCCACGGCAAGGTCCGCAATACCCTGGCCGAGGCGAAAAGCGTCAAAGCATACTGCGAGAGCAAGGGAATCAAGCGGATTTTGCTTATTACCTCAGCCAACCATATGCGGAGGGCAGCAGCGCTTTTCCGCAAGCAGGGCCTAACCCCGGACCTCTTGTCTGTTTCGAGGGACAATGCGCCCATAACCAGGGAGAGTTTTGTTCCGTCTGGAGATGGCTTGGAGGATACCTACGGGATGCTTTATGAGATTGTTGGCTATACCGCCTATTGGATTCAGGGCAAGCTGTAACTTCCCCCTTATTCTTCCTCGCCGATCTTTTTTGTATACCCGCATTCCTTGTTCGGACAATGCAACTGCAAGCCGCTTTTTTTCGTCTCCCGCTCAAGAAGATAGACAGACCCGCATTGCGGACACGGTTCATTGACCGGCCTGTCCCACAGAGCGAAGGTGCATTTTGGGTAGCGGTTGCAGCTGTAAAAGACCTTGCCACGCTTGGATATCTTCTGGATGAGTTCTCCGCTGCATTCCTCTTCCGGACAGGGAACCCCAGTGGTGGTGGCGCGGATGTTTTTACAGGCGGGATAGCCGGAACAGGCTAAAAACTTGCCATAGCGCCCATTTTTAAAGACCATGGGCTTGCCGCATTTTTCACAGAGCTCGCCTGATTCGGCTGGCTGCTCCCTCTCAACGGGCACGATCTTGCCTTCATCGTTTCTGGTGAAATCCTGGGTGTGTTTGCACTCCGGATATTTCTCGCAGGCTAAAAAGTCGCCGTTTTTCCCCCACTTGATCACCATTGTTCCTGCGCAAAGCGGGCAGGGGAGTTCCGTGGGGATGGCCATTTTCTTGACCGACTTCATCTCCTCCTTGGCTACATCCAGGGTTTTGCTGAACGGACCGTAAAAATCCCGCAGAACTTTCAGCCACTGGGTATTGCCAGCCTCAACCTCATCAAGCTTTTCCTCCATTGAAGCGGTGAATTCTATATCTAAAATATCCGGAAAATGGGCGACCAGCAGTTCGTTGACCAGTTTGCCCAGGTCGGTGGGCATGAATTTGCGCTGGGCCAGGAGCGCGTATTCCTTGTCCTGGATGGTGGAAAGGATGGAGGCATAGGTAGAGGGGCGACCGACCCCGTTTTCTTCCAGGGCTTTTACCAGGGTCGCCTCCGTATACCGGGGGGGCGGCTGGGTGAAATGCTGCTTTGGCTCGATGGCCAGCAGGGAGACGGTGTCGCCTTTTTTCAGGTCGGGCAGGGTGGCATTGTCGCTTTCCGTGCCATCTGGGGAGGTGCTTTCATCCACCGCCTCTTCGTACAGAGCCATAAAGCCCTGAAAACGCATGATGGAACCTACGGTCTTGAAGACAAAGTCTTTGGCCGCCATCAGGGTGATGGTGGTTTGGTCATACTCCGCCGGGGCCATCTGGCAGGCGAGAAAGCGTTTCCAGATCAGAGAATAGAGGGCCAGCATGTCTTTTTCCAGGAAAGGCGCGAGCCTTTCCGGGGTATTGCGCACATCGGTGGGGCGGATGGCTTCGTGGGCGTCCTGGGCGGATTTGCTGGTTTTGAAGATGTTTGGTTTGGCAGGGAGGAATTGTTCCCCGAAGGCCTCGGTGATATACCCCCGGGCCTCTTCCATGGCCTCGTTGCTGATCCGGGTGGAGTCGGTCCGCATGTAGGTGATCAGGCCGGTGGGGCCATCGGCGCCTAACTCGATGCCCTCATAAAGCCGCTGGGCCAGGGTCATGGTTTTTTTCGCGGAAAAGCGGAGCTTGCGGTTGGCGTCCATCTGCATGGTGCTGGTGATGAAGGGCGGGCTCGGGTTGCGTTTCTTCTTTTTCTTTTCCAGGCTATCCACCAGAAAAGAAGCATCCCGCACTGCGGCGACAATGGCTTGGGCCTCGGCGTCGGTACCGATCTTGTTTTTTTTGAGGTCGATCTTCTTGCCGTATGCCTGGTCGAGCTGGGCGATAAAGGGCGGGGGAGTTTTTCCTTCCAGGGTGGTGTGGATGGACCAGTATTCTTCCGAAACAAAGGCTTCGATGGCCTGCTCGCGCTCACAAACCATGCGAACTGCGACGGACTGCACCCTGCCTGCGCTCAAGCCGCGGCGAACCTTGTCCCACAGGAGCGGAGAGATTTGGTAGCCCACGAGACGGTCCAGGATGCGGCGAGTCTGCTGGGCTTCGAAGCGCTGCTGGTTGACCTCGCTTGCTTGCTCAATGGCAGCGAGGATGGCTTTTTTGGTGAGTTCATGGAAGAGAACGCGTTGGATGGGCTTGTGGGTGGATTGTAAAAATTCGGCGATATGGTGAGCAATGGCCTCCCCCTCGCGGTCAGGATCTGGGGCCAGATAGATCTTGTCCGCTTTCTCCGCTGCGCTTTTCAGGTCGCTGATGATTTTGCCCTTGCCCCGGATCGTGACGTATTGGGGGGCGAAATCATTGGCAATATCCACGCCCAGGGTTTTCACCGGCAGATCGATGATATGGCCGACGGAAGCTTTGACGG
>CALMMG010000139.1 GCA_937868185.1 uncultured Pseudomonadota bacterium | reverse complement strand
AGGATTTCATCGCCAACCTCAAGAAGGGCGACGAGGTTCTGACCAGCGGCGGCCTGCAGGGCAAGATCACCGGGTTGACCGACCGGGTGGCGACCCTTGAGATTGCCGACAACGTGCGGGTGAAGATTGCCCGCCCGTATATCCTGGGCTCGGTTGCGGCCATGGAAGGCGGTGAGGGAAAAGAGGGTGCATCCTGCTCCATCGGCGGCGGCTGAGCCCGATAAAGGTCTTCACCGGGAGTGAAGCGACAGAAGAGATTTACGGCCTGCCTGGGTTTTCCAGGCAGGCCTTTTTTTGTGGTGCGGTGGGTCCGTATCCGTCATCTATTCATAGTGGGTCCACATCCGGATGACTTTTACGGTCTGGATATCATCCATGACTTGGTACACCAACCTGTGCTGGATGTTGATCCTTCTGGAATAGGCCCCGGAAAGATCGCCGATGAGTTTTTCGTATGGCGGACGATTTTTGTACGGGTTTTCTTTAAGGAGTTCCAGCAGCCGTTCAGCTTGTAGTTTCAGGCCGGATTGCGCGATTTTTTGGGCATCCTTTTGAGCCTGTTTGGTGAAAACCAGACGCCAACTCACCATGCAAGCTTCTCGCTGCATTCTTCAATGGGACTCTTGAGTCCCTCCTGAATTGATTCGCGCATGCCGGGGATTGCGGTGAGGTACAAGGTTTCCTGGATCGCTCGCCAATCATCTTCCGAAACAAGAAACGCAGAATGTCGCTTGCCCACAATCTGAATTGGGTCATGGGATTCGGCTACGTCATCAACAAGGCTATACAGGCATTTTCTTGCTTCTGTTGCTGAAAGTGTTGTCATTGCCGGCCCTCCTTCCGTACGTTAAATCGTACGCACGGAAGAGTCCTTTGTCAAGCGGTTTTCCTGCAAAAGCCCGCAGGGGTGAAGCTTGCAGCAAAGTATTTAGGTATGGGTTCCCATGAATTCGTCCTGAATTCTGCCACATTTATCCGCAAACCCATCCGCAACCACAGTCGCAGCAACAGTTGGAAGCGCAACAAGTTTCACCATCACAGGAGAGGCATGCACGCATACCATGGTGAACGGCATTAGCCTCATCATTTTCAACGCAGTTGGTGACGGTCAATTCCTTTATTTCAAACCGAACAACTGCGAGAATTGCAGTGATCACTTTGCCCGAAAGGGCGACAGTACGAAATGATGTATTTTTGACATCGATTTCAATTTTATAGTCACCATGGCTGATTACGCAGTTGTCGACCCCAGAGTTCGGGACAACTTTTAAAATAGCCCCATTTGATAACTCGAATTCAAAGCCTTTCGTCATTTTCGTCTCCTTCCTGATGCGGGGCTGACCCATGAACCGTAGAGTCAGGGGTTTTCCGCCTTTGGCTCTTACGAGCGTAGCGAAGGGGTGCTACTTTTGAGGTTGATTGTCTATTTTCTGCAATTTGCGCATCCCGGACAGTCTCTTTGTTCGGATACGGTCATTTTCCCGGTGCCTCTGCATGTAGAACATGTTTGTCCGAGAACTTTTCCTGACCCATCACATGTACTACATTCATACTTCACGTTTACGACGATGATTCCAGTACCATCACACATTGCCATTACCTCCTTTCTTGCCGCCTAACTATATTATTGTCTAGCGCGAGATGTTGCGGCACATTCTCTCGCGCACGGCTTGTGTTTGCGAGGGAAGAGAGCTCCCCTCATTTGCACCAGTTTGAAGAGTATCTTGCTGATAGGCAGCGTGTCCGAAAAAACGGCATCCCTCCTCAGCCCCGCTCATGACCGAGATTATGATGCACAGTCTTAATGCAGCGGTCCATCACTACCACTATTCCCGCCGCCTTCGCGGTACGGGCCGCATCGGTGTGAATTACCCCTTCCTGCATCCAGATTGCCTTGGCGCCGATGGCAATGGCCTCGGCCACAATGGGCGGCACATCCTCGGAGCGGCGGAAGATATCGACAATATCCACCGGGGTGGGGATTGCGGCGAGGTTGGGGTAGCAGGGGAGGCCGAGGATTTCCTCCTGGCCGGGATTGACCGGGATCACGGTGTAGCCGGCCTCGATCAGGTAGCGGGCCACCATGTTGCTGGGGCGGGATTCCTTGGGGGAGAGGCCGACCATGGCGATGGTTTTGGCCGCAGTCAGCAGCGTGTGGATTGCCGGGAGATCGTTAAGGAACATGCGGGTTCTCATGTTATAGGTTTGTGGTCCTACAAATCTGCATGATAAAGCCAGAAAAACGTATTATATTGAATTTTCATACGCGGCATAGCGAAAAAACACAACGGATGAGGCAGAACATGTGCCAGATGAGCATAGTCCTTGAGCAGGACGGCAAGGAAGAGGTGATTTTGGAAAATGCCTCGCTGCTTGAGGTTGTCGATGATGGGGTGCGGGTTTCCGCCCTTTTTGAAGAGCCGAAACTCATCCTCCACGCATCGGTTCGCGCCATTGATTTTCTCCATGGCAAGGTAACCGTGACACAAACAAAAGGAACCGTCTGAGATGGACCAGAAAACCACGATGGAAAAGCTGCAGATTCTTCTGCCCCACTGGATTGAGCACAATCATAACCATGAAGCCGAGTTCAAGAAATGGGTGGATTTGGTGCGCAGCGAGGGGCAGGGGGGGTTGGCGGCGTTGTTAGATAAGGCCGTGGCCAGCATGGCTGAGACCGATATCATTCTGAAAAAGGTGCTGGCGGAAATCGGCGGCCCAGGCGAAGGCCATCATCACGGTCACGATCACCACCACCATCATCACGATTGAGCCCTATTTTTCAAAGGAGCGCAACCCGGCAATGGCGTGGTGTTTCAAGGATTCCAGGGT
>CALMMG010000138.1 GCA_937868185.1 uncultured Pseudomonadota bacterium | reverse complement strand
GGAACAGGCTCTCCGTCTCGAAATCGACGAACAACCGCTCCACCGCAAGAATCGGATCATTTTCGCCCTCTTGCTCAAGGCGCAGCCCCTTGATCTCGCAGGTGAAAAGAAGGGGGTTGATCCGGACCGCGTCCATGGTCAACCGGGCGTGCAGTTGTTCCGCCGCGTATTGCGGAAGGAACCTTTTTAGCAGAGAGGGGGCAAGGAGGAATCCGGCCAGGGCGTAAACTGTGGCGAAGATTGCCAACCCCACGGCCAGCCGCTGGCATAGGCGGCGAAAGGGTGGAGGAATGAAGCGGAAAAATACGGACCCGTGGGGAGAGGTTTGTTTTTCGGACATGACGCAGCGCCTCCGGATACAATGCCTCCGCAGGCCTGCCTTTTAGAGTGGGCTGGCCCCTGCGGAAACGGGGAGTTTTTTTCTATCCAAGTACAGCATAGCAGAAAATTTGCAGGACAATAAGGCTGTAAATCCCGGCCAGCACATCATCCAGAACGATGCCCATGCCGCCGTTGACCCGCTGGTCGATGATCCGGATGGGATAGGGCTTGAAGATGTCGAAGAAGCGGAAGAGGCCAAAACCCAGCAGCCAGATCAGGGGGTTGTTCGGCGCGGCAATAAGGGTGATGAGCATGCCGATGACCTCGTCGATCACCACCACGCTGGGATCTTTGCGGTCCAGGATTTTTTCCGCCTGCCCGGCGGTAATGACGGCGATGAAAAAGATACCCCCCAGGGCAAGGGCATAATGGTTCGGCGCCAGTTGGCGGAGAAAATAATGCAGGGGCAGGGCCAGCAACGACCCCCAGGTGCCGGGGGCCTTGGGCAGATAGCCCGCACCGAAACCGGTGGCAATGCCCATGAACAGACGATCCATTTACTTTTCCCCTTTAAACGTTTCACGTTCGGCGCACCCTACTTCGGCGTACACCTCTTTGATCGGGACGTTGTTTGCGCTTGCCACCCTTTTGCAATCCTCATATTCCGGGGTTAATACCTCCCCGGCCGGGGTCGTTACCTTCTTTACCCGCACCGCACCCCAGCGGGTGGGAACTGTGCCACCCTCCCTGGGCAGGGTCCAGCGCTGCTCTGTACGAAAACGCAACCCGATGGCCGTGGTCTCGCTGAGGATACACTCTTTGATTGCCAGGGCCGACGCCCGGTCGGAGATCACCCGCAGGAGGAAGCCGGGCCTCCCCTTTTTCATCTGGATGGGGATCAGGGCCACATCCAGAGCGTCCAAGGCGAAGAGCTGTTCGCTGAGATAGGGGAAGGTTTCCGGCGACCAGTCGTCCAGATGGGTTTCGATTACCTCTACCTCCTGGGCCTCGACTACGGGCCGGGCGGAGCCGAGGATCAAACGCAGAAGATTGGGCTGGCCATTGGCCAGCTCCTGGCTGCCAGCCCCGTAGCCCACCCCGGTGATGGTCATGGGCGGCATGGGACCATAGGTGGTGGCAAGGGCCTTGACTATGGCGGCGCCGGTCGGGGTAACCAGCTCCTGGCTCAGCTCAACCCCGTAGGTGGGCACTCCTTGCAGCAGTTCGCAGACCGCGGGCGCTGGCAGGGGCAACAGGCCATGGGCGCACTGGACCCAGCCGTGCGGCATGGGCAGAGGGGCGCACTGCAGGCGGGTGATGTTCAGGGTCTCAAGGCCGATGGCTGCGCCGACTATATCTATAAGAGAATCGATCCCGCCCACCTCATGGAAATGGACGGTATCCACCGGCCGGCCATGGACCTTGGCTTCGGCTTCGGCCAGCAGGGAGAAAATGGAAAGTGCTGTTGTCTTGATCGGCTCCGCGAGTCTACTTGCGGTGATGAGCTGCCGGATATCCCCCCAGGAGCGGTGCCGATGTTTTTCGGCAGTTTGGACGGTAAGGGTGGTGGCGGCGATGGACCCGCAACCCTTTGTGTCTACGGTAAGGGTATAGCCGTCAAGGCCAAGCAGGGCCAGTTGCCCGCGCAACTCTTCGACCGGTAGCCCGGCATCGAGCAGGGCACCGAGGAACATGTCCCCGCTGATCCCGGAGAAACAGTCGATATAGGCGAGGCTGCGCGGGTTAGTCATTTTTTTTCTGGGGATCAAGGATGGTGGGGGTGTCGTTGGGAAAGGACCGTCTGCTGTAATGGGTGAGCCAAGCGAGAATCCGTTTGTGGTAGAAGGCATACGGGAGGGCGACTAGGGCTGAAATCGTCAGCAGAATTAGAAATTTCAGATAGTCGCCTTGATAGATCTCGGCCCCTTGGAAGGAAAGGAGCAGAGTGCCTGGGGTCCGGCCCACCACGGTGATGAAGAGAAATACCGGCAGCGGCATGTGACTCATGCCCAGCAAATAGGCCAGGGAATCTTTGGGGAAGCCGGGCAGGAGAAAAAGGACAAAGGGAATGGCGAAATCTCCCTTGCCGACCAGATGGTTGAACCGTTTGTAGAGAGCGGTGTGTTCCAGTCGGCGGCGGACCAGATCGCTCAGCAGACGACCGACCATAAAGGCCAGCCAGGAACCGATGGTAAGCCCGATAGTGGAATAAACAAAGGCCGGCAGGGCGCCGAAGAGGTAGCCGCCCAAGACGCCGCTGGCTTCGCCGGGGATGGGCGCGACAACCACCTGGAGGATTTGGAGGGTGATGAAGATGAGGGGTGCGAAGGCGCCCTTGGCCAGGATGACCTCCCGGATATGTTCTCCGTGCTGCCGTGAATTTTGTAGATAAGAAAGGACCTTGCCGAAAAGGTTGTCCTCTTGGAGCGCGTAGAGGGTTACGGCCCCAATCCCGGCCAGAATGAGAACAAGATAGAAAACACGGCTTTTCAGAAATCTGGTCATGTGGGGAACCGGAGGCCGGGGACAAGCGGCCTGCCTCGGAGAAAGGCGTCTGCGCTCATCCGTTTGGAGCCCTCAAGTTGTACTTCGCCCAACCGCAGATAGTCTTCGCCCGTGGCCACTACCAGTCCATTCTTGTTGGCCCGGCACAGGGTGCCGGGCGCTTCGCGGACAGGGCCTGCGACCACCTGCGGGGCAAAAAGACGCAGCCATTTGCCCTCCAGGGTGGTGTGGGCCATGGGCCATGGGTCAAGGCCCCTGATTTGGCAACTGATTTCCCTGGCCGGTTTGTGCCAGTCGATCGCGCTCAAATCTTTGGAGAGCGGGGGGGCCAGGGTGACCAGGCTTTCGTCCTGTTTCTGCGGGGGGAGATTCCCGGCTTTGAGCCGTTCTAAGGCCTCGATCAGCAGTCTGCCCCCGAGTGCGGCCATCTTCACGGCCAGGGTGCCTGCGGTGTCATCGGCTTCGATGGCCAGGCTTCCCGGCAGGAGGATATCCCCGGTATCCATGCCTTCGTCCATTTGCATGATGGTAATGCCGGTTTCCGTGTCGCCGTTAAGCACCGCCCACTGGACCGGCGCCGCGCCCCGGTATCTGGGGAGGAGCGAGCCGTGCACGTTGATGGTGCCCAGAGGCGGCAGGTTGAGCACCGGCCCGGGCAGGATGCGGCCATAGGCGGTCACGACCATGAGATCCGGGTGATAGCTACGGAGCTCTTCGAGAAACTCGGGGGTTCTGACCTTGGTCGGCTGGAGGACCGGGATGCCTGCAGTTAGGGCCAGCTCCTTTACCGGTGGCGGGCTCAGCTTGCGGCCACGCCCCTTGGGCTTGTCCGGTTGGCAAACCACGGCCACCACTTCTTCCCCGTGGTCGAGAAGCGCCTGCAACGAGGGCACGGCAAACTCCGGGGTGCCCATGAAGATGATGCGGTACCTGCTGGTCACCACCGGTTATTTCCCCTCTTCGGCCTTGAGCATTTTTTTAATCTTCTTTTTATAGAGCGTTCGTTTGAGGGAACTGATCCGGTCGATGAACAGGGTGCCGTTCAGGTGATCGAGTTCGTGCTGGATCACCCGGGCGTAATAGCCCTCCGCCTCAAAGCTCAGGGGCTGGCCGGTGATGTCCTGGGCCTCCACCCATATTTTGGCATAGCGGACCACGTTGCTGCAATACTCCCGCACGCTGAGACACCCCTCTTCGTCGATCTCTTGGCCCTCGCCCTTGATGATCTTTGGGTTGGCCAGCACGATCAACTCCCTGGGCTGATCCTTAGGCGAGACATCGATAACGCAAAGCTGCAGGGGGATGTTGATCTGGGGGGCGGCAAGGCCGACGCCGGGGGCGTCATACATGGTTTCCGCCATGTCGGCCACCAGCTTTTCAAGCTCGGGACCGAAGTCGGTCACCGGCTTGGCCGTGTCCTTGAGAATGGGAAAAGGGTAGGTGACGATTTCTCGTAGAGCCATGGGGAGTATCCTTGGTGATGCATTTTTGAGGCTCGCCGGGATGAAGCGCGGCGATTAAGGAGATAATTTATAACATATTTTCCGGATCAACGTCCACCGACAAATTCACCGTTCCAGCCAGACGGGCGTGCTCCTGCTCCAGTTCCAGGCAGAGGCTATGCAGCTCTTCAAGGTCCGGACCCTTGAGCAGGATCTGCCAGCGGAATCTGCCCCGCAATCTGGCCAATGGCGCCGGGGCCGGGCCGAGGATGGCGGTTTTTTGATACCTCCGCAGCGTTTTCCCCTTGGCGGCGAGGGCTTCTGCCCGGCTTTGCACCGCCTCTTCCTGTTCGCCATCCACAACCAGGTTGATGAGGCGGCTGAAGGGGGGATAGCCCAGGGCTTTGCGCAGCCCAATCTCTTTTTCGAAAAACCGGGGGTAATCGTGGTCGCGGGCCGCAGCAATGGAGTAATGGCCGGGCTGGTGGGTCTGGACGATGACCCTCCCTGGCTGCTCGCCTCGGCCCGCCCTGCCGGTCACCTGGGCCAGGAGCTGGAAGGTGCGCTCGCCTGCCTTGTAGTCGGGCATGCCCAGCCCGGCATCGGCCCAGACAATGCCGACCAAGGTGACATGGGGGAAATGATGGCCCTTGGTGATCATCTGGGTGCCGACGAGAATGTCCACCTCTCGGTCATGCACCGCCCGGAGGATGCGGAGGAAATCCTGGCGGTTGCGGGTGGTGT
>CALMMG010000137.1 GCA_937868185.1 uncultured Pseudomonadota bacterium | reverse complement strand
GACAACGAGCCGGGGAGGTTGACCCTGATCACCCGCTTCGGGGCGAAAAAAATCGGCGCCAGCCTGCCCACCCTGGCCCGCGCCATGAAACAGGAAGGGTTCAAGCTGGTCTGGAGCTGCGACCCCATGCATGGCAACACTTACACTGCGGAGAGCGGCCACAAAACCCGCAATTTTGACGAAATCATGAGCGAGATTCGCTCGTTTTTCGAGATTCACTGGGCCGAAGGCACGGTGCCCGGCGGCATCCATTTTGAAATGACCGGGGAAAACGTCACCGAATGCACCGGCGGCTCCAGAAAAATTCTTGACCACCATCTGGCCGAGAACTACCTGACCAATTGCGACCCGCGCCTCAATGCAGAACAGAGCCTGGAGCTTGCCTTCCAGATTGCCGAGTTGATGCGGGAAAAATAAAAAGAGGTTGCCCGCAGACGCAGGACTTGCTAAACACTCTTTTTCGCCAAGCACGACACTTCGGCGAGAAAGAAAAACATAACCAGACTGGTGCCCGCCCCGGCGGGAGAATAGGGAAGACGGTGTAATTCCGTCACGTTGGGCCAACGCTGTAAGCGGGGACCGACGCCGCAGATGCCACTGCCGCAAGGTGGGAAGGCGCGGCGAAGGGTAGAGCCGCAAGTCAGAAGACCTGCCAGCCTGGAAAAAAAGGAACCATCTGTCCAGATAATTCCGCATCGCCGTTACCGGTGGTGCGGAATTTTTTTTTGCCCGTGGACGGAGAACAAACACAGGAGCAACACCATGAAAACCCAACTGGAACTGGCCCGTGACGGTATGATCACCGAACCCATGCAGCAGGTCGCAGCAAACGAAGGCTTCAGCGGCGAGACCATCCGCGCTTTGGTGGCCAAGGGAGAGGTCGTCATCCCCTGCAACCCCAACCGCCCCACGCAAAAACCGGTGGGCATCGGCACCGGTCTGCGGGCCAAGGTCAACGCCTCCATCGGCACCTCCTCGGATATCGCCGACCTTGAGCTGGAAATCCGCAAAGCCCGTGCAGCCGAAGAGGAGCAGGCCGACACCCTGATGGAACTTTCCACCGGCGGCGATCTTAACCGCATCCGCAAAGAGATCCTGGCCGCCACCGCCCTGCCGGTGGGCAATGTCCCGCTCTACCAAGCCTTTGCCGAGGCGAGCAAGCTCTACCACAACCCCAACAAACTCGACCCGGAATATCTCTTCGAGCTCATCGAACGCCAACTTGCCGACGGCATCTCCTTCATGGCCATCCACTGCGGCATCAACCGCTTCAGCATCGAGCGGCTCCGCAAGCAGGGCTACCGGTACGGCGGCTTGGTCTCCAAGGGCGGCACCTTCATGGTTTCCTGGATGGAGCATAACCAGCGGGAAAACCCGCTCTACGAGCAGTTTGAGCGGGTCTGCGGGTTGATGAAAAAGTATGATTCGGTGTTGTCGCTGGGCAACGGCATCCGGGCCGGCGCCATCCACGACAGCCATGACCGCGCCCAGATGGCGGAGATGATCATCAACTGCGAATTGGCCGAGATCGCCCGCGATCTCGGCTGTCAGGTGATGGTGGAGGGGCCGGGCCATGTGCCGCTGGATGAGATTGAGGGCAACATCATGCTGGAGAAACGGATGAGCGGCAAGGCGCCTTACTATATACTGGGGCCGCTGCCCGCCGACACCGGCGCCGGATACGATCACATCACCGCCGCCATCGGCGCGGCGCACGCGGTGCGCTACGGCGCGGACCTGATCTGCTACATCACCCCGGCCGAGCATCTGGCCCTGCCCAATGAGGCGGATGTGCGGGAGGGAGTGCGGGCTACGAGGCTGGCAGCCCGGATCGGCGATCTGGCCCGCTACCCGGAGCGGCGCGAGCAGGAGAAGCAGATGGCCATCGCCCGCCGTGACACCAACTGGGAGAAGCAGATGGAACTAATGATGTTCCCGGAGGCGGCCCGGAAGATCCGGGAGAGCCGCACCCCGGAAAACAGCCGGACCTGCACGATGTGCGGGGATTTCTGCGCCATGGAGCGCGGCATCTCGCTCTTCAAAGACGACATCCGCGGCGACAAGTGCGGCTGCCAGGGGTAACCGCGGGTTGCTTTTCTTGCTCCTGCCTTCTTGTCTCCTGCAGAGGAGACAGGAAGGCGTTTTCAAACCATCCCCTTACAATCTGGGCGGGCCCAACAGGATCATATCGGCGATGGTCTTCTTAACCTTGGACAACTCGCCTTGGCGCGCGCCCAACAGCTCCTGCTCCAGCGCGGCCAACTCCCGGAACAGAGGGGCCCGCTCCACCATGGGCACCACCTGCCGATCCCCCACGATCTCCTGGCACCGGAAGCAGCCGGGGAATTTTTTTATCTGGCCATTGGGATAGGTGAGGCTGGACGGCACCCCATGCATCCGGCAGATCATCAGCCGGTGTTTGTAGAGTCCGCAACGCCCCTCTTCGTTGAGCGGGCACATGACTTGCGGACGTTCGCCCCTGGCCAGCGCCCGCTCGCAGGCGGCGGCATACTCGACCGCCCGGTTTTCCATGCCCTTGCGGCGTTCCGGCTCTAGCTCCTGCAACCCCACCCAGAGATAAGCCCACTCCACATAGGTGTGGTGCTGAAAATAAGAGTCGCAGCAGTTATCTGGGCAGCCATCACAGGTGAAATCGAGCTGGCGAGCGACAAGGTCGTAGGCCTTTTCCATCCGGTCGTACAGATCGGCTATTTTCGCGGCAAGTTCCGGTTGCAGAATCGAGGCTTCCATGCTTAGTTGTCCTTGTTTTGTTGAAAACAAAAAAACAATCTACCCGAAAATAATCATTCCTTCAAAGACATCCGATCATGACCTCTTTTCTTCCCTGCTTCAAGGCCTACGACATCCGTGGCCGGGTACCCGATGAACTCAATGAACCCCTGGCCTTCAACATCGGCCAGGCATACAGTGCCCAATTCACCCCAAAAAAGGTGGCCATCGGCCACGACATCCGGATTTCCAGCCCTGCCCTGGCCAAAGCGCTGAGCAAGGGCTTTCTCGCGGCCGGGGTGGATGTGGTGGATCTGGGTCAGGTCGGCACCGAAGAAATCTACTTTGCCGCCTTTCATCTTGAGGTGGACGGCGGGGTCATTGTCACCGCCAGCCACAACCCCGCGGATTACAACGGCATGAAGCTGGTCCGCCAAGGGGCCAGGCCCATCTCCGGGGACACCGGGTTGCGGGAGATCGAGCGGCTGGCTGCGGAAGGACGTCGCATTCCCGCGAAAACGCCAGGAACCCTGACCCACCTGGACAACAAGCCCGCCTATCTCGACCACCTGCTGGGTTATCTCGACAAAAAAGCCCTGAAGCCCCTCAAAATCGTGGTCAATCCCGGCAACGGCTGCGCCGGCGCGGTGATTGACCGGCTGGCAGCGCAGCTTCCTTTTGACTTCATCAGACTCCAGTGGGAACCGGACGGTACCTTCCCCAACGGGGTGCCCAACCCCCTGCTCCCGGAAAACCGCGAGGTTACCGCCAGAGCGGTTCGAGAACATGGCGCGGATTTCGGCCTTGCCTGGGACGGCGATTTTGACCGCTGCTTTTTCTTTGACGAGCAGGGGGGGTTTATCGAGGGCTACTACCTGGTGGGGTTGCTGGCCCAGGCCATACTGGCCAAGCATCCGGGGGCGAAGATCATCCACGATCCACGGTTGGTGTGGAACACCCAGGAGATTGTCCACCAAGCTGGCGGCATCCCGGTGCTGAGCAAGACCGGCCACGCCTTTATCAAGGAACGGATGCGGGCCGAGGATGCGGTGTACGGCGGCGAGATGAGCGCCCACCATTACTTCCGCGATTTTGCCTACTGCGATTCGGGCATGATCCCCTGGCTGCTGGTGGCCGAGATTCTCTCCCGAAGCGGCCAACCACTGTCCCAGCTGGTCCGCGCCCGCCAGGCTGCCTTTCCGGTGAGCGGCGAGATCAACAACCGGGTCGCAGACCCTGCGGCGGTGATTGCCAGGGTGGAGGAATTTTATGCCGAAACGGTGGGGGAGAAGGATTACACCGATGGCTTGAGCTTTACCGCAGAGAACTTCCGCTTCAACATCCGCAGCTCAAATACCGAGCCGGTCCTGCGCCTGAACGTGGAAACC
>CALMMG010000136.1 GCA_937868185.1 uncultured Pseudomonadota bacterium | reverse complement strand
AGATCACGCAGCAGGTTGGGGATACGGAAGGCCACCACAAATGCGTCGAAGGCAAAGCCCGCCCCAAAGAACGTGGCAAAAACCTGCTCCCGAACCAGCCCCAAAATCCGGCTGCACATCACGGCCACACCGACTGTCCCGGCGGACCTTGCTATTTTCCCTGTATCCTGTGAAGGTTTTTTCATGAAAAAATTCATCCAAAAACTGACACGAGTCAGCCAATCAAATTTGTCTTACCAACAAAGGGCATTGCTGATGCGGCGTCATTTTCACCGACCAAAATAGCAGGTTGCCAGAAAGAAGACAACAGACATTCCGATTAGCTGCTTGACTTCATTGGATTTTTCTTACTACTATGCAAAAAATAGCACCTGCAAAAAGGAGACAACGCATGACACCATACACCGGCGGCATACTGACCATCAGCGACAAGGGCTCACGCGGAGAGCGGGAAGACACCAGCGGCCCGCAGTTGCAAACAATGCTCAGCGAACAGGGATTTTCCGTGGTGGCTTACGCAATAGTCCCGGACGAGATCGCCATAATCCAGGAGACTCTCCTGGCCTGGGTGGATGAAAAAAAAATTGACCTGATTTTGAGCACCGGCGGCACCGGCGTTTCCCCCAGCGACCAGACCCCCGAGGCAACTCGGGCGATTCTTGACCGGGAAATTCCGGGTATCGCCGAAGCCATGCGCCAGGCCAGCCTGCAAAAAACCCCCAATGCCATCCTTTCCCGAGGGATCGCCGGCACCAGAAAACAGAGCCTGATCATCAACCTCCCAGGCAGCAAAAAGGCAGCGAGGGAGAATCTGGAAGCTGTGCTCCCCGCTTTACAGCATGCCATCTACAAGATCAAAGGTGGCACCAAAGATTGCGGGAGCTGAATTACAGCAAAAAAAGGCCCACAGGAAAACCCATGGGCCTTAAGCAAAAAACATTACAAGCACAATAAATCAGCCGCAATCAACCTCAACCGCCATGGTGTCCTTTTTCGTCATGGCATCAATCTCCCCGATCAGATAGGGGGTCTCGCCCAGGGCTATCAGTTGCTGCATACAGTCATCCACCTGTTTTGCATCAACAACCACAACCATGCCGATTCCGCAGTTGAAGGTGCGGCACATCTCATAGGCTGAAATCTTTCCATTTTTCTGCAGAAAATCAAAAATTGGAAGAACCTTCCAGCCCTTCTTGTTGATCACCGCCTTGCAACCATTGGGCAAGACCCGCGGGATATTATCAATAATGCCGCCGCCAGTTATATGTACCAGCCCTTTCACCTTGAAGTTTTTCACCAAATTCAACAGGGTCTCACTGTATATCCTGGTTGGTCGCAACAATTCTTCACCGAGGGTACAACCGAATTCCTCGATTTTATCGTTAACGCTGAGTCCCATCTCCTCGAAACAGACCTTGCGCACCAAGGAATAGCCGTTGCTATGTACCCCGCTTGAAGCAAGGCCTATCAATTTATCGCCAACGCTGATCTCGGAGCCGTCAATCAGTTTGTCCCGCTCACAGATTCCGACCACGAACCCGGCAATGTCATAATCTCCAGCCTGATACAGACCAGGCATCTCGGCCGTTTCCCCACCGATCAGAGAACATTTGGAAATCTCACACCCCTTGGCGATGCCCTTGACCACATCGGTGGCAACTCCGAGATCAAGTCCGCCGGTGGCAAAATAATCCAGAAAGAAAAGCGGATGAGCGCCGCAGACAATAATGTCATTCACGCACATGGCCACCAAATCGATGCCAATGGTATCATGCTTGTTGCACATGTCGGCGATTTTCAGCTTGGTGCCAACCCCATCGGTTGATGAGACCAGAACCGGATCCTGAAATTTTCCACCCCCCAAGGCGAATAACCCGCCAAACCCACCGATGCCTGTAAGCACGCCAGGACGGAAGGTAGAGGCCACGATTGGCTTAATGGCATCGATAAAAGCGTTGCCCTTATCAATATCAACCCCTGCTTCCGCGTAACGAGAAATCTCTTTCTTAGCCATAATCCTCTTCAATTACCCCAAATTCTCAATCTTATAAAAAAGCAGCGCATGAAAAATCCGTGCTGTGCGTTCGTGTCTATCCCCCAAAAAAATATTCGCCTAGGGGGGTCAATAACCCATGGCTCTTCTTTAATTTTACGAGACCATCTTTAATTGCCATACCCGCAAAAGTCAATCAGTTTTCCTGTAACCCACTGAGAACACAAGAGTTGCGCAAAGAATGAACACCATGAACTTCTCTTGCGCCCCACTCACCTTAGCTCAAAGTGTACTCCGTTCAGCCGGCTAAACTCAAGCGCATTTCAACCTCAACACACAATTACCACACAACCCCCTAGTCAACCCCAGGTTGTCGTGAAAAATTACCTGTGCGGTTGACCTCCCTTAAATTGTGCATTATTCTATAACAATGAAGTTTTTAATGAAATACCGAGTTTCTCTTGCTGTGTTCCTGTTGCTACTTGGCATGTGCTTTTTCATATTCGCCTTTAAAAACACGTCCCCAGCTTCTTGAGCTGGCACAGAAAGAGCGCCCCAGGTCGGAGTGCCCCCAAGTCACCCTGCAAATGCACCTTACTGACACCAGAGGCCATGCGCCTACGGAGGATATCACCATGGATATTGAACGATGCATCAGGCTTGCCAGCGAAGAACACTACTGTCCCTATTGCAAGGAACGACTTTCCTGCTGTGAGGCTCCGCCATTTCACATTGGCGATGGCCTGGGATGGGGATCGGACATCCTATTCCTCTGCCTCAATAATGACTGTTCCATTTTCGCCAAAAGCTGGGAGCAATTCGAGGAACGCTATGGACACAAGGCTTCCTGCCGCTACATGCTCCTTCCAGGAGAAGATAACGGCATGACCATTATGGTGGGCGGCGCCGACGCCTTTACCGGATCAATCATTGATGTCGCAGCCCTCCAGCAACAAAGCGCACGCCACCGCAAGGAGAAAACACATACCGAAGATCTGGATAGCTGTGTGGCTGGGAACAATCTCACCCCAGCCCTCTGCCTTATCCTTGACAACTCAGCAGACCTCACAGCACGCAAAAGGGCCTGCGAGTTACTGATAGACCTGAACAACCTCGACTGCATCGATCCAATTCGCAACCACAAATTCATCCATGGCGATATTGAGATGCAAGCCAACCTGTCCATAAAACAGCTTCTAGAAAACAACCACCGGAAGGAATGTCCATACTGCATGGAGATCATCAAGTCCCAGGCCAAGATGTGCAAGCACTGCAGTAAAGAGCTATAAGCCCTTGCCTCCCCGACTTTGCCCTTGCGAAACAGAAACCGATTGATTATATAGGGTGCGTTGGTTCCGGGGAAAACATCCCCCATATGGTGAGCGTAGCTCAGCTGGTGGTAGCACCGGGTTGTGGCCTCGGAGGTCGTGGGTTCAAGTCCCATCGCTCACCCCAGAAAAAAGATAAGGGTTTCGCTTCATTGCGAAACCCTTTTTTTATTGTCCCACCGTCCGTCCTTCGAACCAGCCGGGCTATGACGGCATAGAGAGGTTACCCCCTCTTTCAGGACGAACCCTTCCCCCGATGCAGCCAAGAAATTTTATCCCACAGGCCACGGAGAATTTGCACCTCATGTTCTGTCAGGCCCTGACGGGCAAGCATCCGTCGAAAGGCCCGGAGCATATGTTCAGGATTCTGTGGATTAAGAAAACCCACCTCAAAAAGCACCTGCCGCATTTGCGCAAACATAGCTTCCAAGTTCTTTCCCAAAGCCGGACGCTTCCCCCGCGTCTTGTCCTCGGGAGGAGCAGAAAACTTCAAGGAGGCCTCATACAGACAGACCGCCACGGCCTGGGCCAGATTCATGGAGGGCAGATCAGGGTGAGTGGGGATGGTCACACAGTATTGACAAAGATCCAAATCTTCGGTCCTAAGCCCCGTGTCTTCAGGACCGAAAACAATTGCCGCCTTGGCGGTTTTTGCCAAAGCCGCGACTGTTGTGGCCGCCTCTGTTGGGTGCAACAACTCCTCCCGATATTTACCAAATCGACGGGTCGTGCCCAAGGCGAGGTTCCTGTCGGACAGTGCAAGAGCCAAATTTTCGTACACTTTGGCCCGCTCAAGAAGATCAATAGCGGACACAGCCATATTGCGGGCTTCTGCCCCTAAGTGGCTTGCCCGCGGCTGCACCAAACGCAGGTCGCCGAAGCCAAAATTTTTCATGACCCGGGCAACGGAGCCTATATTCCCAGCCCCTTTGGGCTCAACCAAAACGACACAGAGATTATAACAAGGCATAGACATTAAGGGGAAACCTTTTCAACATAATATATTTCATCATTACTTCCGGAAGAACAACCCCTGCCCGGAAAAATCTTCCTGGAATTCAGCGAATCTGCAAATTATCAACGACGCCCTTAACTCCTTCTATAGAATAAATCAAATTGAGAACACTTTTCTTTTGTTCTTGGCTTGCAACAGTGCCAGTAACAATGGCTGTCCCTGTGTAGACATCCACATCAATGTTGAGCGACTTGATGCCTGGCTCCTCCATGAGTCTCGTCTTGATCTTACCACCAAGAACTTTATCATCAAAACCCTGCCCCACTGTGCGGGAACCCACCCGGAGTTCATTTTTTACCCGCACAACTCCAGACACCGATTTGGCGATAAAACCAGCCTTATTCGCCTCCCACTGCGAATCAACATACCCAGAAAGGACTACCACCCCCGCAACGGTATCAACATCAATATTGCGGGCCTTGACCTTTTTCTCACCGATAAGTTCCGTTTTGACCTTAGCAGTGATCGCTGCATCATCAAGCATCGTCCCGGCAGACCGTTCATCCGTGCCCACCGCGTACCCACCTGCAGCCCCGCCGCCCACAACAGCAGCGGCACAGCCCAAGCTTATCAAAATACAACAGCAACAAAGCACGTTAACAAAGAAAACCAGCATTTTCCTAAGCATACTTAATCCCATTTTTCATTTTTTTATTCTCTCCCTTTATCCAACGAACCGTCTGATTATACTTAAAAACATCTCCCACACCCACACCTTTATTTCTCAACATTACTCAGCAAAACTCTATGCTCCTGAAAAATTTCCGACATGATTCCTGACACCGCAACAAAACCCAGACCCCACCTTAGCCACGATTATGCCTCATCCGAAAGGCATATATTCCTACCAGGAGACCTCCGACCTTGTCCTTATCTGGTCATCCGGACTTATTTTTATCCATTGTTTTACTCTCACCACGTTTTTCCTATTGCATAAAAAGAAAGAGCAGAGTATCTTGTTCAAACGAAAATAATTTTAAATAGAAGTAATACCTCTTAATGATATTCATCCAGCCGTGTTATTTCCCCTCTGTCTCGTCAGTCTCCTCAACGTTTCTGCCGACTACATACACAGAAAATATATTTGTTAAAAGTGGAACATCCCCGGACCGACACATTGTTGATTTTACCCTCGTCGCATTCCATCGTTACCCACGACACCTTCCGACATGCATATCAAAATATCACGGCGGCCTTAAGAAATACGCCGCTTTACGTGATGCAGCTCCAGCTTCCCCACTACGCCGCATCACCAATTGAACAAAGGAGTTCTAATGAGTTTTGAAGAGTTTCAGTTTCACCCCCAAATAATTGCCGGCATAGAAGCCTGCGGTTATACTTCCCCAACCCCCATCCAGCGCGA